>DATNPI010000511.1:0-2623 GCA_036703325.1 Coleofasciculaceae cyanobacterium | reverse complement strand
AAATCCAACCTACACAAATGACCCAACTCTTCAACAAAACATCCTAAAAGTTGAAATGACGGCAGCTTCGCACGAACATGACCAAAGCCGAGGCAATTATCTGGCAAAAGCTTAGGTGTAAACAAATTGAAAACTGTTTCGAGATATTGAGGCAGTAAACTCTTCGCTGTTGCCTCTTGACCCCCCAACCCCCCTTAGCAAGGGGGGAGCAAGAATAGAGGAGAAGAAGCGCTCTTTTAATCCTTAACGAACGTCCACTCCAATGGCTTAATCTGTGCAGTCTGAAGCGCTTGTGTGAGTTCCGCGTCATCTTTAAATGTCACTTGCTCCAGGTAGCAGGCTTCAACATTGACCGTAAACGGTTCCTCTTCAAAAGGCCAGGGTTTCACAGTAACTTTCTCATCCTTCAGTTGCACCACATCATAGCGCTGACCGTCCGGCCCTTTAGCAATCTCTAACGCACGTTCACCAACAGGTAAGTGGCGCTGGCAGAGGATAAGCGAAAGGCGATCGAACATCTGCATAAATGCATAGGCGTCCTCAACGTCCTTCTTTGTCAGCTTCAACTCTTTGCGCCACTGCTCTTGATTCTCTAGTTGCTCGTCAAGAAAGCGATCCATTTCCTCTGACTCGCCGCGTTTGCCTTCATTGAGAAAACTCATATGCTTAGAGATCAGTAATGCCACCCACCGTCCCCGGTATCGAGCATTCTTCGCCATTTCTCTCAGCTTTTTGATTGAACCTGACTCATCGCCTGACTTATCGAGGGTAAAGTCCAGAGGTGTTCCCGCAGGAGTAAGTTCGTTACCTTCCCACTCCCGTTCCAAATCATCGTGGTGGGAAATCGCCGCTATTGTCTCGTACAAGCGAACTGGAGCATCTTCTCTCTTCCAGTGTCCTGCTAGTTGAGCAGCAAGCAATGCATGGGCGCGATGGTAAATTACTTCCCAGCCCTTCTCGTGTTGGTTTACAATCACGCAATTTTGTTCCTTATCCAATCATTTATTAGTCCACCAATTGATTTTGATAGATAACCAATCTAGGCAGCATCCGCCAAAAGCTAAATTCAGGAATTAGCAAGCGCTCAAAATTCCAGCGGTTCTTAGTGGTATACACACACCATAAGGGCACGATATAATCGTGCCCCTACATATAAACTGTGTTAAGACTTACGCACTAGCGCCCCGTTCCCGCCAGAAGGGGAGGGTTAGGGGGGTTATTCGGCAGATAGTGCGTAAGTCCTATGTGTTATTGATAGGCGGACTCATAGATTACCTACTCTACCTAAGTCCAATAAAAAGAAGATGGGAGGATTCTGAACAGGAGTTTAACCTATCAGATCCCCCCTAGCCCCGGAAAAAGTGAGGAGTTTAGCTGTAAAGTTTTAGAACGCGTTAACTACAACTTGAGATGGCACTAATCAAGGTTTGCACGTTTGCCGTCAATCCAGATGTCAGGTGCTGCATTATTGGCAAGCTATCTACTACTATCCCAGTACATAAAAGCATCATGTAGAGGATGGAGTATTTAAACATTGAGCGAGCAAGTTGCTTGTCAGTGGGGGCCTGCAACAACTGCCACGCTTTTTTCAGAAAAATACTTCCTAACAGTAGGGCAACCACGCCATAAACAACACCAGATTCTCCCAAAGGATAAATCAGCAACAGTGTAGCGGGTACTACTAACAGTGTGTAATACCAAATCTGACGAGTAGTGGATTCTTCGCCAGCAACAACAGGCATCATGGGGATACCGACTTTGGCGTAGTCATCGCGAATCATCAAGGCTAACGCCCAGAAGTGTGGAGGTGTCCACAGGAAGACAATCGCAAACAGCAACCAAGCTGTCCAACTCAACTCACCAGTCACAGCGGCCCAACCCACCAGTGCCGGAATTGCTCCAGCCGCACCACCAATCACGATGTTTTGGGCGGTATGGCGTTTCAGCCAGTGGGTGTAGATGAGCATATAGAAGACAATGCCCGAGAGTGCCAAGAGGGCACTTAGCAAGTTGGCAAATACGACTAATACGGTAAAAGAGAGAGAAGCTAGTGCGATCGCAAATACCAAAGCATCACGCGGCTGCACTCGACCTGAAGGGATCGGGCGGTGACGTGTGCGCTCCATATCGTAGTCGATGTCACGGTCGTAAATACAGTTGAGCGTCTGGGCAGAAGCAGCAGCCAGAGTACCACCGACAAGGGTTGCTAGCAGCAATAAGGGGTCTACTCGTCCATCCGATGCCATCCACATTCCCGCTGCTGTCGTAATCAACAGCAATGGGATAATTCGAGGTTTCGTCAGTTGGTAGTAGCTTTGAATAACTTGCCAGACGTTTTCATGCTGACGGGATAAGCTTGTCCCAATCATTCCCTCACCAATCCTTTTGTTGAAACAATAAGCGCAGTGTCTACAGTTCGCCAGTAACGCGGCTACGCCCTAGGATGTTCAAGTCGCAGAAACATCGGCGGTAGCGGTTGTCATCACATTGACAGCAGCACGGTCACGTAAGGCAAAAACTGTGAACGCCACCAGCGTCCCCAGTAAAGCGGCTGCCACAGCTTGATGTGCAACTGTCAGAGGCTCGACTTGCAGGTGTAACCAAAATGTGGCAACACCTAGGA
>DATNPI010000498.1:0-32839 GCA_036703325.1 Coleofasciculaceae cyanobacterium | reverse complement strand
AAACATCGAAATCACCGATGCGATCCGTGAGTATGTACATCAAAAAATTGAAAAGGCGGTGAGTCATTTCCAGAATATAACCACCGAGGTCGATGTACATCTATCTGTGGCTCGCAACCCCCGGATAAATTCTAAGCAGACTGCTGAAGTGACTATTTATGCTAGCGGAGCAGTCATTCGTGCCCAAGAGGGCAGTGAAGACTTGTACGCCAGCATTGATTTGGTCGCCGATAAGATTCATCGCCAACTGCGGAAATACAAGGAGAAGCTGCAACACAAGAAAACCCACGATCAGCCTAAGACGGGCGTAATGGTAGAGGAAGTGCCGGTGGCACCAGATCTGATTGGCGATCGCACACCCGAACTACCCAGCGAGGTTGTGCGGATGAAGTATTTCGCCATGCCGCCAATGACGATAGAGGAAGCCCAAGAACAGCTACAACTGGTAGATCACGACTTTTATATGTTCCGGAACATCAAAACCGATGAGATTAACGTGATTTACGAACGCAATCATGGTGGCTATGGAGTGATTCAGCCGCGAAATGGGAATGGTCATACTAATCAAAAAAACGGTAAGACTGCCCAAAATGTTGAATTTACAGTAGAAAAGTCAAACGCTTTATAACGTCTCTGTCCAAAGTGAGAGTCCTATCTTGACAATCCAAGCCCCCCTAGTCAACACTAGGGGGATTTTTATTAACTGCTTAGGGCAGAGTGATGTTGTTTGAAAAAGTAACCGACTAGATAAAGGGAACCGCACAAAACAATTACATTCTCTGACACCTCAGCGGAATTAGAGGTTGCTGCTTGTAGCCCTGCCTCCAAATTGGGGTAGGTGCCACACTTAGCTAGTTCTGGACAGATGTCTTGAGCGAGGATTGCCAACTCCTCTGGGTCAGCTGAACTGTGGTCGGGTACTGGTACGATGTACAATCGGTCAGTCGGTCGCAGTAGGGCGTCGAAGATGTCGGCATGATCTTTTGTAGAGAGAATGCCTATCACCCAAGTTACTGGGCTATTTAGAGTATCAACATACTGGCGGAGGGCGATCGCTGCTGCTGGATTGTGAGCACCGTCGATAAGTAGGCGATGATTGTGCCAGGTAGTCCACTGAAGGCGTCCTGGCCAGGTAGTTTTTGCCATACCAGAGGCGATAAGTCCTAGCTGCTGGGCTTCACCTTGTTTCGCTAACGGAACCGTAGCGCTAACGGGTGGGGCTTCGCCTACCGCTTTTTGTGGAATCTCCCAACCCTGTTGCTGGAGGATTTGCAGGGTAGCGATCGCAATTGCGGAATTAGTCAGCTGAATCTCTCCCAGTAAGGGCAAGGGATACTTAATACCCTGATAGTCTGCCCAACCTTCTTTAATACGCTGGGCAGGTTTTACCCAAACTGTAGGGCACCCCAACTCTTTTATCCGCTGTTCTACCACTGCCTCGGCTTCTGGGGGAAGTTGCCCGACTACAGCAGGATATCCGGGTTTGAGGATACCGGCTTTTTCTCTGGCAATGTCGGCAAGGGTAGGGCCAAGCACTTGCCAGTGTTCTCGACTAATGGACGTGATAATGGTGACAAGCGGGCAATCGCATACATTGGTCGCATCTAGCCGTCCCCCTAATCCCACTTCCATCACGGCGATATTTACCTGCTGTTGAGCAAAATACAACCAAGCGGCGGCTGTAATCACCTCAAACTGAGTGGGTGAGTCTTCACGGTTTTCGGGAATTACCGCTTCAATTCGCAGCAGTAATTCTCGAAAAGCATTAGTTGAAATCGGCTGTTCGTTCAGACAAATTCGCTCATTCCAATCAACTAAATGAGGGGAAGTGTAGCGTCCAACTCGATAACCAGCCTCAGTCAGTACAGCAGAGAGATAGGCACAAACCGAACCTTTGCCATTTGTCCCTGCTACATGAATGACAGGAACTGAGTGGTGCGGATTTCCCAAATCTGCCAAAAGTCGCTGAATCCGTTCTAGTCCCAGATGGACACCAAAGCGCTGGAAAGGTTTGAGAAGAGAATCGATCATATTACTGAGTTGGCAGTTTGCTCTGGGAACATTAATGACTTGCTTAAATACTGGATATTCAGATAACTATTTATATGTCAACGTGCAAATTCTCTAATCAAATTCTGCAATTATGCCCGATGACAGAACTCAATTAGCGATAAGTATGCTTAACTATATTAAGAATAGTAACAGTAGCTTGCTTTATGCAGGATATGTGTTGCTGTACCTGTGATACCTTTGCACGAGGAATAATAGCGGTGACATCAGGTCTACAAATTGCCCAGACAGCTGAAGAATCATTAATTGCAGCATTTTTCCGAAAATCGGTAGGCAACTGGCGTTCCGAACGCCGCTACTACACGTTGCCGGACGGGGAGACAAAGGAAATGGTCACTCTAATTACCATTCGGTTTCTGGAGCAAGGATGTGATGAACTGCTAGATCTACAACGCCTGCACAAGCTATCCGATGAAATATCTCTGACCTGTGGCAGTCATGTTAGCTGGAAAAGCAGCGAGTTAGTGACGGGGCGCAAGCAGTCTGAAGATTCCACTGTATTTGGGGCGCTGGGAAATCTACTTTATCGAGATCGCGGCTTTGCCACTTCTCAACCTGTTACTGCCGACTTCTACTTCTCCAATCCCCAAACCTTGTGCTTGCGAACGGAATACAAGGGGTCTGTCTTTGAAGAAGAACTTAAACTCGTTGGTGAAAACTACCGCACACGCCAAACCATCATCTCTCGTGCTGGCGAGCAGAAGATGATTGGTCAGTATTTGGAAAAGCGCTTATAAGTTTATAAAAAGTTGAAAGGCGAAAAAGTTGCTAGCGAAGCGCCGGAGCTTTAGTGAGAACGCAGGCCAGGTTGAAAGTTAGAGCAGCGCTGTTTTAACCTTCAACCTTTAATTACTTCGTGGAAGCCGCTAACTCTTCTAACCGTTCCTGCTGGTCTTGGCTAATGCAAGATTGAATCAGTGATTCTATGTCGCCTTCCAAAACTGGGTTGAGCGAATAGTTCTGACCGAGTCGGTGATCAGTGACGCGATTGTCTTTGTAGTTGTAAGTGCGGATTTTCTCGGAGCGCGAACCTGTACCGACTTGCGATCTCCGCATTGATGTTACGGCTTCTTGTTGCTCCTGTAGCTTTATCTCATAAAGTTTAGCGCGGAGAATTTGCATGGCTCGCTCTCGGTTTTGCAGCTGCGATCGCTCTTCCGTACAGAAAACACGAATCCCCGTTGGTTTGTGCATCAGGTCAACCGCTGTTTCCACCTTGTTGACGTTCTGTCCACCAGCACCCCCGGAACGAGCCGTAGTCATTTCTATATCCTTGGGGTCAATCTGAATTTCCACCTCATCAACTTCCGGCATGACTGCCACCGTTGCTGTTGAAGTGTGAACTCTTCCTCCCGCCTCGGTCACCGGCACTCGTTGCACCCGATGGACACCTGCTTCAAACTTCAGCTTGCTGTAAACTTGGTCGCCCTGAATTTCTAAAATCGCCTCTTTGAAGCCACCCATATCCGCCAGTGACTCACTCAGCAATTTGACCTTCCAGTTTTGAGTTTCGGCGTAGCGTGAGTACATCCTCACCAAATCACCCGCCCAGATACTTGCTTCATCACCGCCGGTGCCAGCACGAATTTCCAGCATGATGTTTTTGTCATCATTAGGATCACGAGGCAGTAGCAAAACTTTCAGGCGCGTTTCCAGTTGCTCTAGCTTGGCTTGCAGTTCCTCAACTTCCAGCGCCGCCATCTGCTGCATCTCCAGGTCGCTACTTGCTTCCTTAAGGACTTGTCGCGCCCCCGCCAAATCTTGTTGAGTTATCTTCCAGGTTTCGTAGGTATTTACAACTTCCTCTAGAGAGGAACGCGCCTTCGCTACCCGTTGCATCTCATTCGGGTCGGTAGCGATATCTGGATCAGCCAGACGTCGCGTTAACTCATTGAAGGTTTGCTCAACAGATTGTAGTTTTTCCAGCAGGTAGGTTTCAGCCATGACTCGTGCGATCGCTCCCTCGAAATAGCCTGGTTGCTCACAAACAAAATTTTTTACCCAGCAAGCCTGCCGCTGGGTGATCGCAGCAAGCCAAGCCTGCTATTTCTCTATTAGACTCAGATTGAGTTGCTGGAGCATCCTAGGCATCCAGCATTCCATATTTCCGCTTAAAGCGTTCAACTCGCCCTTCTGTGTCAATAATTTTCTGCGTACCTGTGTAAAACGGATGGTTGCCAGACCAAACATCTACGTGTATCTCTGGTTTGGTCGAGCCTACGGTCATCACCACTTCGCCGTTGCAATAAACCTTGGCTTCTGGGTACCACTTTGGATGAATATCAGGTTTCGCCATAATTGCTCCTCTTCTTTTGTTATTTGTTATTTGTTGTTTGTTATTTTCCAATACCAAACAACAAACAACCACTGATCACTACTACTAATTTAGCGCTTCGAGTATTGTGGTGCTTTACGAGCTTTGTGTAAGCCGTATTTCTTACGCTCTTTTGCCCGTGGGTCACGCGTCAAGTAGCCTTCTATTTTTAGGGGTGAGCGGTTTTCGGGGTCTAGTTCGCACAAAGCTCTGGCAACTCCCAGACGAATTGAGTCCGCTTGTCCAGTCAAGCCACCACCATGAGCATTGACTAAGATGTCGTACTCATTTTCCAGACCTAGGGTTTCCAATGGGGCTTTTGCGGCTGAGATGTAACCAGAATTGTAGTTAAAGTAATTGTCTCCTGGGCGTCCATTGACAATCATTTGGCCACTACCGGGAACTAGACGTACCCTCGCCACTGAAGACTTCCGGCGACCCGTACCCCAATACATGGCACGACCCGTTGTTTCTCCTGCTTGCATTAGTTTTCTCCTGGAATCGTCTTAATTGTTAGTACTTGTGGTTTTTGCGCTTGATGGGGATGGCTATCTCCCGCATAAACTTTCAGCTTTGTGAACAGTTGGCGACCGAGAGAATTTTTAGGTAGCATTCCCTTGACAGCGTGTTCAATAATCCGTTCCGGTATACGGGTTTGCAACTTAGCAAAGGTTTCTGTCTTCATCCCGCCCGGTCGCCCTGAATTACGTCGATAGAGCTTTTGAGTGCGTTTTTTGCCGGTGACAACGACTTTTTCAGCATTGACAACGATAACAAAGTCGCCGGTATCCATGTGGGGGGTATAAGTTGGTTTATTTTTACCCCTGAGAATCATGGCAATCTCACTTGCCAGTCGTCCTAGACGTTTGTCAGCAGCGTCTACGACGTACCAATTTTGTTCAATAGAGTCTACAGGGGGGAGGTAAGTTTTTTCCATCGGTCAATTCTAAGTTGAAGGTTGAAAGGTTGAAACTTGGGTTGAAGGTGGCGCGGTTGAAAGTTGAAGATTTAAATAAAGGCGAAGCAGCCTTCAACCTTCTAAATTACCCTAACCAGTAGGGAAAGGGTTCTCCTTGGGAGTACAACATTCAACCCGTCAACTGAGGTAAGAAAAACTTTGGCTGCGTGTCAAACCAGACTTCCGGGGGAAAAGGCGAGTCTGGGTAGCCGATGCGCAACAAGCACAGCCCCTTTGCCGGAGCTGCGTATTTTACTTCTTCCCGTCGCTGGTTAACCCAAAGTTCGGTGAAATGTTTTGGGTCTAGCTCCCCTCTACCTACTTTTACCAGCATTCCCACTAACAGCCGTACCATGCCATACAAAAATCCGTTAGCTTGAATTTCTATATGGATAAACGATTCGTTACGGTAACATTCTGCCGCTTGGACATCCACCCAGGAATGCGATCGCCCCGAATTAGCACGGTGAAATGCTGCCAAGTGATGCTTACCAATCAGGGGGTTTAAAGCGGTCTGAATCAAAGATTCGTCTAGTGGTGCATGATAATAATGCCAGCTGAAGGGGCGCACAAACAAGTTGGGGCGGGCGTCTGTATAGATTGTGTATCGATAACGACGCCAGCTAGCGGAGAAACGAGCGTGCCAGTCAGGTGCTACCAACGCCGAGGCTCGAATGATTATATCCTCAGGTAGTCGGCTATTGAGAACAGCCGCCCACCGTTGGGCTGGTATTGGACTAGTGGCATTAAAGTGCGCTATCTGAGCAGCGGCATGGACACCCGTATCGGTGCGACCAGCTCCATACAGGGTCACAGGTCGCTGTTCTATGCTAGAGAGTACTTTTTCAATTTCCTCCTGCACACTGCGATGATGGGGCTGCCGCTGCCAGCCATAAAAGTTTGTACCCAGATATTGAATAACCAGGGCGACTCGCTGAACGTTGGGTTGAGGGTTGTAGGTTAACAGATTGGAGCTTGCTTCGTTATCAAACGAAAGCGAGGTATTAGCGACGCTCTTAGCGTCACCTTCAACGTTCAACTCTTCGTTTAAACCTTTAACCTTCAACTCGACAACCTTCAACTCTTTTTCTATACCAGCTCGATAATTGCCATTTCGGCATTATCGCCACGACGCCTCACAGTTCTCAGGACACGGGTGTATCCGCCATTGCGATCGCCATACCGATCCTTAACCCCCTCAAACAGGGAGTGAACCAATTGCTTGTCGTAGAGATAGCCTAGTGCTTGACGTCGCGACGATAGAGAGCCGTCCTTTGCCAAAGTAATCATTCTGTCCACTTCCGCACGGATGGCTTTCGCCCGAACTTTAGTGGTTTTGATTCGCCCGTGACGAATTAGTTCAGTTGCCAAAGCTCTCATCAGAGCCCGACGTTGGTCGGCGGGCTTTCCGAGTTGTGGCACACGACAGCGGTGACGCATTTTCTTTTCTTCCTATACACTCCAAAAAAACTGCTAATTGCTAATTGTTGCCCATTGCCATTAACCCTTAGCCATTAGCCGTTAACGATTAGTTGCTCTTTGCTTTCTCGTGCGGCAGGGTGATTCCCAGACGCCGTTGTAAGGCTTCAATCACTTCTTCGGCAGACTTTTGACCAAAGTTTTTGATTTCCAATAGGTCTTCCTGGCTATAATCCAGTAAGTCAGCTACGGAGTTAATTTGTGCCCGCTTCAGACAGTTGTAAGCTCTTACCGAAAGCTGCAATTCTTCAATGGGTATTTGGCTGGTTGGATCTTCATCATCTGGATATTCATCTTTAATTGACTCCAGATTGATATCTTTTAGCGGATTGAACAGTTCCACAAGGGTACTAGCGGCTTGACTTAAAGCTTCCTGGGGAGTCAAGCTGCCATTTGTCCAGATGTCCAAAAGCAATCGGTCTTTTTCTAGGGAGCCATCAATCCGAGCATCCTCAACGCTGTAATTTACCTTGTTCACTGGCATAAACACAGCGTCAATCTGGAGGAAATCCACCGCAGCAGATTCGTCCCGTCCTCGCTCCACGGAGCGATATCCCTTACCTTTTTCAATGCGAAACTCCATCTCCAGCCTTGCACCCTCTGCGAGAGTCGCAATATATTGACCTGGATCGACAATTTCCACTTCAGAGGGTAAATCAAACTGAGCCGCTCTTACTGTTGCGGGTCCAGTAATCATGACCCGACCGATCTGGGGCTGAGAGGTGTAACTTTTGAGGACAATTTCCTTCATATTCAGCAGAATTTCCAGGACATCCTCTCGCACCCCCTCAATTGTGGCAAATTCGTGATTAACCCCAGCAATTCGGACGGCTGTTATTGCTGCCCCTTCAAGGTTTGACAGTAGAATCCGCCTCAAGGCGTTGCCTACTGTTGTACCTTGACCACGTTCTAGAGGCTCTAGGACAAATTTGCTATATTGACTCTGATTCTTCAGTGTTTTAGACTCTACACACTCGATCTGAAACTGCGCCACGGAGTGACCTCCCTTACTCATAAGACCCCACAGAAAGCACATAAGTGTGCTTTCTTATATGTTGCTCCTGACCAAAAATCCGGTGCAATATGCCAAGGAGTGAAGTACCAGTGGGTTAGTAGGATTGCGTGAACCACTTCCCAACTGACACTCATCAAGATCTGATACCAACAAATTGTTGATTAAACTCGACGCCGCTTGGGCGGCCGGCAGCCGTTGTGGGGAATTGGCGTCACATCTCGAATCAAGGTAATTTCCAGCTGTGCCCCCTGAAGAGCCCGAATCGCGGTTTCTCGACCGGCCCCCGGACCGCTTACCATCACTTCAATCTGACGCATTCCTTGGTCTGCGGCTCGACGGGCAGCACTGTCAGCGGCTGTCTGAGCAGCGAAAGGAGTTCCTTTTTTGGCTCCTTTAAAGCCACTTGAGCCAGCTGAAGCCCACGAAACTACATCACCTCTGGTATCAGTAATTGTGACGATGGTGTTGTTGAAGGTTGACTGGATGTAAGCTATTCCATTAGGTACATTGCGTTTCTGCTTCTTTGCACCTGTTTTCTTAGTTGGTCGCGCCATGTCGCTTTATGAAACTCGTGTTGGTTTGACTGAACAAATGATTACTTCTTGGCGGGCGCCTTTTTCTTACCAGCGATCGCAACTCGCCGACCCCGACGAGTCCGAGCATTGGTACGAGTCCGTTGACCCCGTACTGGCAGACCCAAGCGATGACGACGTCCACGATAGGTGCCAATATCAACTAAGCGCTTGATATTCATTGACTCCAAGCGCCTCAGGTCTCCCTCCACCTGATAGTTTGTTTCCACGGCAGTTCTGAGAGCTGCCACTTCAGTATCAGTTAAATCCTTGACCCGCGTATCTGGATTGACTCCCGTTGCTGCCAATATTTTTTTTGACCGCGATAGACCGATACCATAAATGTAGGTCAGTCCAATCTCTATGCGTTTATCGCGAGGAAGGTCTACACTGGCAATCCGTGCCACACTTTTTTCTCCCTATTCTTGGTTTTGTGCTAAAAATGAGTCTAAAGAGTTGATGGCTTATCCTTGACGCTGTTTATGCTTAGGATTCTGACATATCACCATAACTCGACCGCGACGTCGAATAACACGGCATTTCTCACACATTTTTCGGACAGATGCTCTAACTTTCATGCCTTTTTTGGCCACACTGCAAGCATAGCATTATATCATTTTTTGGGGATTGTTCGTCAATTAATAACGATTAAATCATTGAGTAAAGATAAGCTTTTTCTAGCCCTATTTTTTACGAAGGCGGTACGTAATTCTACCTTTCGTCAAATCATAGGGTGTTAGCTCGACTTTAACGCGGTCACCGGGCAAGATTTTGATGTAGTTCCGGCGGATTTTTCCGGAAATATGAGCAAGGACATTAAAACCATTGTCCAAATCGACCCGGAACATAGCATTTGGCAGGGATTCCGTTACCGTGCCTTCCATTTCAATTAAGTCTTGTTTAGCCAATGTGTTCAAACCTCAATAACTATTAACCACCCCCATACCTTCCAGATTGGTGGATCTTTGTCCAGGGAGTCTTAACATATTTTATCAAATTTGGACGCAAACCAGCTGATTTGCTCACCCAGGTGCCTGACTATTAAAGTCATGCAACTGATGAGGTTGATGCTGCCTGATTAGGTGGATAGTTTAGGTTTAGGGATTGACTACCTGTTTTAGAGACTCTGTGACTTCCTCCAAGGGGCGATCGCCATTAATTGCTCTTAAAGTAGAGCGCTCACGGTAAAAACCAATCAACGGAGCAGTCTCCTTATGATAAATGTCCAGACGTGTGCGAATCGCCTCCGGAGTATCATCTGAGCGTCCCCGCCCCAACAATCTAGCAACTAGCACCTCATCCGGTACTTCTAGGTTGACGCACTCACAAGTCTGGTTCATTTCCTGCAAGAGACTGTCTAAGAAAGAGGCTTGGCTGACATTACGCGGAAAGCCATCTAAAATCCAACCGTTGTGGGCATCAGGTTGATTGAGGCGATCGCGTACCAGATCAAGGAGCAATTCATCGGGAACTAACTCACCTTTCTCCATGTAGTCTTTAGCCTTTTGGCCTAGAGGTGTAGCTTTAGCGACTGCACTCCGTAAAATTTCTCCAGTAGAGATATGGGGAATTGCTAACAACTCAGCCAAAACTTTAGCCTGAGTTCCTTTGCCTGCCCCTGGAGGTCCCAAAAAAATCAATCTTGCCACTAGATTTCTGCTCCTGATGGTTTGAAGGATGAAAAGTTTGAAGATTTAACCTTTCAACTTTCCATCCCTCAAACTTTTTACTGCTTGACCATACCTTCGTAACGTTGGGAAATCACATAGGTCTGAATTTGCTTGGCTGTGTCAATCGCCACACCCACTAAAATCAGCAAAGAGGTGGCTCCTAGTCCCCTAAAAGTAGTGACCCCAGTAGCACTTTCCACGGCTGTAGGCACCACTGCCACCAATCCTAGAAAAATTGCTCCCAAGAATGTCAGCCGATTTAACACTCGCTCTACATACTCGCTTGTCGTCCGCCCTGGACGAATGCCAGGAATGCTCGCTCCCATCTTCTTCAGGTTCTGCGACATATCGACTGGGTTGACGATCAAAGAAGAGTAGAAGTAGCTGAAGAATACAATCAAGACCAAATAGACGATGACATACAGCCAGGGGGTTGAACCATTCGGACTCAAATAATTCGAAACCTGAACCAATGCTTTGCTGACTGGCTCTAAAGCTCCTTTAGCATTGCCAGCCGCAAACTGAGCAAGGGTTGCCGGAAGAATCAAGACAGCTGAGGCAAAGATAATTGGCATAACGCCTCCCTGGTTCAGCCGTAGCGGTAGATAACTTGTCCGTTCGCGGTAGAGACGACGACCCACTTGGCGTCTTGCCGAAACGATGGGAATCTTGCGAGTTCCTTCCTGGACAAAGACAATGCCGACAATCATGACGAGGAAAACTAGTAGCAGAATCACCACTTTCCCCACAGCTTCTCTCCCACCTGCCTGAGCCAGTTCAATAGTTTGACCCAAGGTTGTAGGCAGAACCGCGACAATATTGACGAAAATTAACAACGAGGCCCCGTTACCAATCCCCCGTTCTGTCATTAGCTCCGATAGCCACATGACAAACATAGAGCCAGCCGTTAACGCCAGCGCCGTTTCGACAATAAATAACACCCCAGGCGTAGTGGCATATTTCTGTACCCACAGTGCAATACCAATGCTTTGAGCTACTCCCCAGCCCACCGACACATAGCGGGTAATCTGAGAAATTTTCCGACGCCCTGCTTCTCCTTCGTTCTTCTGCAAGTTTTCTAAAGATGGAATAGCTGCTGTTAGCAGTTGCAGGATGATTGAAGCATTGATGTAAGGCAAAATTCCCAGAGCGAAAATTCCCAAAGCGGAAAGACCGCCTCCGGAGAAAATGTCCAAAAATCCAATAATTGGGCTATTTTGGATATCGGCAGAAAATCTTGCTCGGTCGATGCCCGGTACGGGTAAGAAGACACCAAAGCGGGCTAAAATCAACAGACCTACGGTCACAAGCAACCGACCTCTTAGGCCAGCGGCTTGAGCCATTTGCATAAAAGTTTCTTGAGCGGTTGGGGCTTTGTCTCGACTGACAACCATAAAGGGCTACCTCTACAGGATACGACGGTGATAAGAACACCGAATACTGACGCAAGTCATGCGTCTATGCCTGTATGACTTCACAGCTACCACCTGCAGCCTCAATTTTGTTACGGGCACCAGCAGTGAAGGCAGCGGCTTTGACGCTTAATGGGACATTCAGCTCCCCGTCACCGAGCATTTTCAACGGTCCATCATTTTGAGTGACAAGACCGACATCCATTAAAGAGGTTAAAGTTACCTCTGTATCGGCAGGGAGTGATGCCAACTTACCCACGTTGATCGTAGTGTAATGTTTAGGATTAATGACCGTAAAGTGCTTTAACTTGGGCAAGCGCCGGTACAATGGCATCTGACCGCCTTCAAAGCCTGGTCGTGTACTCCCACCTGAGCGAGATTTCTGACCCCGCATCCCCTTGCCAGCGCTAGCGCCTTGACCGGCGGCAACGCCTCGGCCTAGACGGCGTCGGCGCTTTTTGGAGCCTTTTTGGGGCACTGCATCATTTATTCTCATAATCTTATTGGTTATTGGTTATTGGTTGTTAGTTGTTGGTTGTTGGTCATCCTTAAACAAATAACAAACAACAACAACAAATGATTAAGCGTAGAGGTTCTCGATGGGAATACCTCGTTCTTCTGCCACTTCCGAAAATGTACGCAGAGAGTCAAGGGCGTTGATCGCAGCTCTGGCATTATTCAGGGGGTTGTTGGAACCTAACTGTTTTGCCAAAATGTTGCGAACTCCAGCTAATTCCAGCACTGTGCGGACAGCTCCACCAGCGATTACACCAGTTCCAGGGGCAGCCGGTCGCATCATCACCTTAGCTCCTACAGCAGAGCCATTAGATGGGTGAGGAATGGAATTAGATTTTGTCAGGGGGACATCAATTAATTGCTTTTTGCCGTCAGCAACACCCTTACGGACAGCGCCAATCACATCACTGGCTTTGCCGACACCAACACCAACTTGACCACGCTCATTTCCAACAACGACGATCGCGCGAAAGCTCAGTTTTTTCCCGCCTTTGACGACCTTACTGACGCGACGAATTTGGATAACTCGCTCTTGCCAAGCGGTGTCTTTTTCTTTGGCACGGTTACTTTTTCGACGAGTTGCCATAGTTTTATCCTTTGCTAATTGCTAATTGCCCTGAGCTACTCTAAAAGTCTAGTCCCGCCTCACGAGCCGCTTCGGCCAGAGCTTTGACGCGACCATGATAAAGATTGCCACCCCGGTCAAAGACAACCTTTGAAATGCCTTTTTCACGAGCTCGTTGAGCAATCAACTTGCCGATTTCAACGGAGGCATCACAAGTTGCTCCAGATTTCACTTCTGACTTTACAGCTGATTCAAGAGTGGAAGCGGCAGCCAATGTATGTTGCAGATTATCGTCAATTACCTGCACATAAATATGTTGATTGGAGCGAAATACAGCTAATCTTGGGCGTTCAGCAGAGCCGCTGACTTTTCGGCGCACCCGCCGATGCCGCCGATGTATCGATTCTTTACGAGTAAGCTTCATTTTTTACTTCTTGCCTGTTTTACCAGCTTTACGTCTGACTATTTCTCCGGCGTAGCGAATGCCTTTACCTTTGTAAGGTTCTGGGGGGCGGACAGCACGAATACGGGCAGCTGTGTCCCCTACAACTTCTTTATTAATCCCACTAACAACCACGTTAGTGTTGTTTTCAACGGCTACTTGAATGCCCTCAGGAGGCACGATTTCAACAGGTTTGCTGTAACCAACATTCAAAATCAGGTTACGACCTTGAACCTGTGCTCGGTAACCAACGCCCTGGATTTGCAGGCGCTTTTCGAACCCTTTGGAGACGCCCTCAACCATATTGGCAACTAAAGTACGAGACAGACCATGGCGCTGACGAGCTGCGCGGGATTCATCCCGCCGTACCACTCGTATCGTCTCTCCTTCTTGCTCCACTATCACTTGCTCTGGCAGAACCCTAGCCAGTTCTCCTTTGGGTCCTTTAACGGCAACATTTTGACCGTCAATCTTCACCGTTACCTTATTAGGAATGTCTATAAGGCGCTTGCCAATACGCGACATGACTTAATCCTCCTTGAACAGTTATGAGTAATGAGTTTTGAGTGATGAGCTAGATTTTTATAATCCAAAACTCGCTCCTCAAAATTCAAAACTTTTTTACCAGACATAGCAGAGCACTTCGCCACCAATTCCTTGACGCCGTGCTTCCCGGTCAGTCATGATGCCACTGGAAGTTGAGATAATCGCAATGCCAATGCCACCCAGGACTCTTGGTAATTCTTTGCGGTTGGAGTAAACGCGCAAGCCCGGTTTACTAACGCGCTTCATGGCTGTGATGATAGGTTGGCGGTTTTTGCCTTTGTATTTTAGGGAAACCACTATGTGTTTTTTGATGCCTTCGTCGGCTTCTTCATAATCAGCAATAAAGCCTTCCTCTTTTAGTACCTTGGCAATACTGCGGGTCATTCTTGTTGCGGGTATATTTGTCGTTTGATGCCGCACCATACACGCATTCCGAATACGTGTCAACATATCTGCAATTGTATCGTTTGCCGCCATTAGTTCCTTCCTATGAATACAGCGTTAGTTGTCCCGGAAGGGCATCCCTAGCTCTTTGAGTAAGGCGCGGCCCTCTTCGTCAGTCTTTGCTGTTGTGATAATTGAAATATCCATGCCACGAATTTGATCGATGCTGTCGTACTCTACTTCGGGGAAAATTAGTTGCTCGCGAATGCCAAGCGTGTAGTTACCATGCCCATCAAAGCTTCTGGGACTGATGCCGCGAAAATCCCGAATTCTTGGCAGTGCCAAGCTGATTAACCGATCAAGAAAAGAATACATACGCTTTGAACGCAAGGTGACCATGACACCAACGGGCATCCCTTGACGAATCTTAAAGCCAGCGATCGCTTTCTTGGCTCGCGTTACCACTGGTTTTTGGCCCGTGATGATCGCAACTTCATTTAAAGATGATTCCAGTGCCTTGGCGTTCTGAGACGCCTCTCCCAATCCCCGGTTGACAGTAACTTTAACTAACTTCGGCACTTGATGGATGTTTGTGTAGCCAAACTGCTCTTTCAGTTTGGGGACTACCGTTTCTTGGTAGAGAGTTTTCAATCGATCTGTCATGGTTTTTGTCCTTCTTACCCCTGGGCTTAGTCAGGGAGCTCAATATTTTGTATTTCAGATTTTGGATCTCGAGCTTCATCTAAAATCCAAAATCTAAAATTATTAATCGATAATTTCACCCGTTTTTTTTAGCATCCGCACTTTCCGCCCGTCGCTGTTAAAGGTGTAGCAGATGCGGCTGGCAACCTTTTGCTTATTCGAGTAAAGCATTACGTTGGAGCTATGTATGGGAGCCTCGAAGGTAACAATTTGACCTGTTTCACCTTCTTGTTGAGGCTTGACGTGCTTAGTTTTGACGTTAACGCCTTTGACAACTACCTTGCTCAATTTGGGCAAAGTTTGCAAGATTTCTCCAACCTTACCTTTATCTCGGCCGGTAATCACTTGGACAGTGTCGCCTTTTTTAACATGCATTTTGTAGCGCGTGGAAGCATCTTTCGCGCCCATGAGTTTGCTTGCCATCAGAGTACCTCCGGAGCGAGGGAAACAATTTTTGTAAAGTTTTTGTCGCGTAGTTCCCGTGCCACGGGGCCGAAAACACGGGTTCCTCTTGGGTTGCCGTCATTGTTGATGATCACGGCAGCGTTGTCGTCGAAGCGAATGCTCATACCGCTTTCACGACGCAATCCCTTACGAGTGCGAACAATCACAGCCCTGACAACATCTGATTTTTTTACTGCCATATTGGGGATAGCATCCTTGACTACGGCAATAATCACATCACCTACACCGCCGTAGCGCCGATTCCCCGCACCTAAGACGCGAATGCACATCAATTTACGGGCTCCGCTGTTGTCAGCGACATTTAGGTAAGTCTCTTGTTGAATCATAGGAAACCTCCTTCTTGTTGTTAGTTGTTAGTTGTTGGGTAGTGTGTTGTTAGTTTTCCAAAAACTAAAAACTAACAACAATTCTTAGGATTTCGAGGTACTGCTGAGGATTTCAGCAACCTTCCAGCGTTTTGTACGACTTAGAGGTCGCGTTTCTTGAATGCGAACGCGATCGCCCTCTTTACACTGATTTTCTTCGTCGTGAGCTTTGTATCGCTTAGTACGCACAACGATTTTGCCGTACTTTGGATGGGGGGCCCGGTTTTCGACAGCGACTACGACGGTTTTATCCATTTTGTCGCTGACTACTAGACCAACTCGTTCTTTAACTGCCATCGATATCTATTCCTCTTGTGCATCGGGTTGTGGAGCGTCCGCTGCTGCTTTGGCTGCCGCTAGTTCGCGTTCTCGTACCACTGTCATCAACTGTGCGATGCGGTGCCGAGTGTGCTTGAACTGGTGGGTCTTTTCCAGACGTCGGGTTGCTTGTTGCAGCCGAAACTCAAATAGCTGGCGCTTCGCGGCTAAAATTTCATCGACCAGCTCCTGATCGTTTAATTTCCTGGCATCTTGTATCTTAGGCAGAGGCATAACCTTTATACCTGTTCCCCTTCGCGGGTAATGAACTTCGTTTTAATTGGCAGCTTGTTAGCAGCTAGACGCATTGCTTCGCGGGCAATTTCTTCCGAAACACCAGCAATTTCATAAAGAATCCGACCGGGCTTTACGACTGCGACCCAAAACTCTGGGGAACCTTTACCCGAACCCATACGAGTTTCAGCAGCACGCATCGTCACAGGTTTATCAGGAAATACGCGAATCCAAATTTTGCCACCCCGACGGATATAGCGAGTCATAGCACGACGTCCCGCTTCAATTTGACGGGCTGTAATCCATGCAGGCTCCGTAGCTTGCAGACCAAAGTCGCCAAAGTTCAAGTCGCTACCACGGGTAGCTAATCCTGCCATCCGTCCACGCTGCTGTTTACGGAATTTTGTTCTTCTAGGACTTAACATGACGAAGAAAGTGTGAAGTATAAAGTGTGAAGTTTGAAGTGCGAAGGAGAGAAACTATAAAAACTCTGGGGCTTCACCAGCTATTTAACAGGTTTCATCCTTCATCCTTCATCCTTCATTTGAGCGGTCTTCAAATTGCTGGCGGCGTCGTTGTTGACGGCGGCGAGGTTGCGTATTGGTAGGAGCAGGCTGTTCTTCTTGACCAGGAATCACTTCTCCTTTGAAGACCCAAACTTTAACGCCTAAAATTCCATAAATCGTTTTGGCAGTGCGGTAAGCGTAGTCAATATTTGCCCTGAGAGTATGTAGGGGCACTCGTCCTTCACGAACCCACTCTGTTCGAGCAATTTCTGCCCCGTTTAAACGACCACTTACCTGAATTTTGATTCCTTGGACATCAGCGCGTTGGGCACGTTGAATTGCCTGACGTACAACCCGTCTAAAGGAAACTCTTCGCTCTAGCTGTTGGGCAATGTACTCACCAATTAGACCGGCATCAGCATCCACCCGCGCTACTTCGATGACGTTGATGCGAATTTGACGGTTGCTGCCCAAAGCATCCTGAAGACCAGTGCGCAAATTGTCAATCCCGCTACCACCACGACCAACGACGACGCCTGGTCGAGCTGTGTGGATTTCTAAATCAATTTGGTCGGCTTTGCGTTCGATCCGGATTTCAGAAATGCCTGCGTTATTAAGTTTTTCCTCGACATATTGTCGGATTTTGTAGTCTTCTTGTAATACTTCTGGGTAACGCTTTGTGTCAGCAAACCAGCGAGACCGATGCTCTTGAGTGATACCTAGTCGAAAACCAATTGGATGAATTTTCTGTCCCACGATTCCTTACCTTTTTTTGTCAGTTGTTTGTTGTTTGTTGTTTGTTGCTTGTTGTTTGTTGTTTGCCACAAGAGTTAATGACTAACAACTAATAACCCCTAACCAACAACCAATGACTATTCATCGACTTGCGGAGAAACCGCTACCGTAATATGACAGGTGGGCTTCCGAATCTGATAGGCGCGACCTTGAGCGCGTGGACGAAAGCGTTTCAAGCTTGGTCCCATGTCGGCATAAGCTTTAGTGATGATCAAGGAGGTGGGGTCAAGACCTGAATTATGCTCTGCATTTGCCACAGCGGAGCGCAGGACTTTTAGTATGGGTTCACAAGCCCGGTAAGGCATAAATTCTAGGATAATTAATGCTTCCCGGTAGGAGCGACCCCGAATTTGATCGAGAACGCGCCTTACTTTAAAGGGAGACATTCGAATGTAGCGAGCGATCGCTTTTGTTTCTGCTGTAGTATCTATCGCCATAATTTTCTTTGCTCTAAAAAGCTAAGAGAGAATATCCTCTCGAACCTTCTAGCGACCGGCTCTCCGATCGCCCTTGGAGTGTCCCCGAAATGTGCGAGTTGGGGCAAATTCACCAAGCTTATGCCCTACCATTTGCTCGTTGACAAAAATCGGCACATGTGTACGTCCGTTGTGAACCGCGATCGTGTGACCAACCATTTGTGGCAAAATCGTCGAGGCTCGCGACCAAGTTTTGATTACCTGTTTTTCGCCCTTAGCATTCAGGACTTCAATCTTTTTAAGCAGGCTATCAGCGACAAAAGGACCTTTTTTTAAAGAACGACCCATAATTAATGTTCGAGGTTTTAAGGTTGAAAGTTGGAAGTTATTTGAAGCGTTTAAAGGTTAAAAGTTGGAAGTTGCTAGCTCAGAAGTTGAAAGTTCTAACTCTACAACCCTCAGCCTTCTAACCTTCAACCCTTTAAGCCTGCCGACCGCCGCGTCCTCGCTTCGAGGATTTCCGCCGACGCCGGACAATTAAAGAAGTACTTTGCTTTTTCGGCTTACGAGTTTTGCTTCCCAAGGCTGGCTTGCCCCAAGGTGTCACTGGTCCGGATCTGCCGATGGGCGCTCTTCCTTCACCCCCGCCATGTGGGTGATCTACTGGGTTCATCACGCTTCCTCTTACCTCAGGGCGACGTCCCCTGTGGCGGTTGCGACCCGCTTTGCCTAAACTTATGTTTCTATCCTCAATGTTACCGACTTGCCCAATCGTCGCGTAGCACTCCCGACGCACCATTCGGACTTCACTTGAAGGCAGCTTCAGTGTGACATAGTTGCCTTCTTTCGCTACTACCTGAGCCGTTGCTCCAGCAGCGCGGACAATCTGCGCACCTCGTCCTGGTGTCAGTTCCACATTATGGACGCTTGTACCCAAGGGAATACTTCTTAGGGGTAAAGCATTGCCAATTTCGATAGGGGCTTCCGGCCCAGAGAGGATAGTTGTACCCACCGCCAATCCATTGGGATGAATAATATACCGCTTTTCCCCATCTTGATAGTAGACAAGTGCAATCCGGGCATTCCGGTTGGGGTCGTACTCGATCGATACGACTTTGGCTGGGATATTGTGCTTATCGCGGCGGAAGTCAATGACACGATACAAACGCTTGTGTCCACCACCACGACGCCGACTGGTAATGACACCGCGATTGTTGCGACCTTTGGCGCGATGCTTGGAATGAGTTAATGATTTTTCCGGCTCAGTCCGCGTAATCTCGGCAAAATCTGAGATAGTACCCTGGCGAGTACCAGGAGTATATGGTCGATAAGAACGAATGCCCATAATAGATAAGATTGCAGGTTAGAAGGTTGAAGGTTATTAAGATGCAGGTTAGAAGTTGAGTGGTCTAAACTTGCACCCTTCAGCCTGCTAACTTTCAACCTTTAAACTTCGGGGAATAAGGTGATCGAATCGCCTGCGGCTAAGGTCACAATCGCACGCTTATACTGCGGCTTGTAACCAACAAATCTGCCAACTCGACGCTTTTTACGCGGTGGACGTAGGGTGTTTACGCTTGTAACCTTGACCTCAAAAAGGCTTTCAATTGCCGCTTTAATTTCTGGTTTGGTGGCTTTGAGAATCACTTCAAAGACGTACTTATTCTGCTCCAAGAGGATAGTCGCCTTCTCGGTCACGATTGGGCGAAGCACCAAATCGGCAAGGTCGCTGGGGTTATACTCAGTTACTTTAGTCACCGTAAACCTCATGAATTTTGGCAAGGGCGGTGTTAGTCGTCACGATTTTGTCAGCGGCTAGCACATCATAGACATTTAAGCTGGTCGCTGAAATCAACTTAACGGTTGATAGGTTACGTGCTGACAAATAAACCATTTCTTCTACTTCAGGCAGAATCAGGAGAATTTTCGACTCGGCGTTAATGCCCCATCGTGCAAACGCTCCCCCAAGTTCCTTAGTCTTCGGTTGTGGCAGTTGGTCAGCAAAATCTT
This sequence comes from Coleofasciculaceae cyanobacterium, assembly GCA_036703325.1. GTDB lineage: Bacteria > Cyanobacteriota > Cyanobacteriia > Cyanobacteriales > Coleofasciculaceae > DATNPI01. Next base: position 13,085 of record DATNPI010000498.1, on the reverse strand, counting down.
CTACTACAATCAAATCCTCAGCGCGACTCTGAAACGCTGTTCGCAGAGCCAACCGCCGCTCTTTACGGTTCATTTTGATGTTGTAGTCTCTGGGTTTTGGACCAAAGATGACACCGCCACCACGCCACAGGGGGGAACGGTTCGAGCCAGCACGAGCGCGACCTGTTCCTTTTTGCCGCCAAGGTTTACGTCCACCTCCGCTGACTTCGGCGCGGGTTTTAGTGGAGGCAGTACCTTGACGAGCATTCGTCATCTGCATAACCATTGCTCGGTGAACAATGTGAGCCGCAGTTTCTTCTTTGGCAACTCGCAAGTCTAGCGTCGCGTTCCCGACCTCTTCGCCTTGCCAGTTTCGTACCACACAATCAACCATATCCTTGAGTCCTTAGTCCTTAGTCCTTAGTCCTTTTGTTCATGGTTCATGGTTCATCGTTCATGGCAATCAACAATGAACAATGAACAATGACTATCGACCAACCTTTTTTGTCGGTGTAATACTTAAAAGCGCCCCAGGCTTCCCAGGAACTGCGCCTTTTATCAACAGTAAGTTGCGCTCCGAGTCCACGCGCACCACCTGAAGTTTGCGAATGGTAACACGAGTGCCTCCCAAACGACCCGCCATGCGCTTACCAGGAAACGTGCGACCGGGGGTTGTTCCAGCTCCGGTTGAACCGGGGAGGCGGTGGTTTTTGGAGCCATGAGCCATTGGTCCGCGCTTAAAGTTGTGACGCTTTTGATAACCAGCAAACCCACGACCAATACTTGTTCCAGCTACATCAACAATTTGACCGACAGTGAAACTATCAGCTTTGAGTGATTGACCCAGTTCAAATGTACTTGTGTCATCCAAACGATACTCTCGCAGGTGACGCAATGGCGGGCTACTGGACTTGGTTAAATGTCCGACCTCCGGCTTGCTAAGCGCGTTGTGCTTGGCTTCTCGATAACCAATTTGAACGGCGGTGTAGCCGTCCGTTTGCATAGTTTTAATTTGTGTCACGGGGCAGGGACCGACTTGAACGATGGTGACAGGAATTGCTCTTCCTTCCTCATCAAACACTTGGGTCATGCCGAGTTTAGTGCCTAGGATACCGACAGACACGGGTTTCTCCTTGTTAAACATTACAGCGAGGCAGGATTAGCGATCGCTTAGTAGTGAATCCGCTCTCTGCTCCATAAAACGTAGTTGAACCTGTTATTTCCTGGGTGTTATCCCAGCACATCGCCACCAAATTGGATGTATGCCCCAAGCCGGGGAGGAGACCAGTGGTTCGGAGTCTGAGTCTCGTTAAATACGGCTTTTAACCGTTTGGGGCTTTACGCCTCCACTTTCACAGAGCAGAGATTTTTGCTTAGAGGTTGCTGTGTCAACCTGTTACTTCTATATTTCGGTACTAGATGGTTTTATGGGCTTTGTGAAAATATTTGGACGCCCACAAAAGTTTTAACAGTCTTTCGCCTCCCACGAACTTTTCATTCTGACGGTTAGAAGCGATCGCCTTAAATTAAAGGAGAACGCTCACCTTCTGCTAGTCTTGTAAGACCTAACAGCCAGATTGTGTAAACCGTTTTTCTTGGCCAGTACTGGCTAACCGCGTCGCCTTGATTCGTCGGGACTTAAGTTGTTAACTCCTCAGTATCCCTTCGAGGCGAAAGTGCAAGTACGCATTTGTCAGAACCTGTTAAGCAAAGAATTTCTAAGGTTCTTTTGCTACATCAACAGCCTTTGACCTGCCTAGTTTTAGGCAGAACCAACAAACGACCTGCTGTAAAGACGTTCCGGTCTTGAACCTACGGCTCAAAGAACAGCCCGTATCCTGACCATCAGTTGCTTAAGAGCAACCCTTATTTAGCCACAATTGTAGAATATAAACTATTTTTCTACATTTGTCTAGTTTAGTTAACAGATTTCCTTTTTGCCAAGCGATCGCTTAAGGATCGAGCGTAACCGCCCATCATTTATAATAGGCTCCTAGCGAGAGTTAACAAAACTTAAGGCGGAATCGGAGGTAGAGATGGCACTGATAGTAACCGGAAACGCGTTCATCCGTGACCTAGAACAGTCAGGCGCATTGGCATTATATGTGCCGTTGGAGGGGGGATTTGAAGGGCGTTATCGCCGGCGTCTGCGGGCAGCAGGTTATGCCAGCTTGTGCATCACTGCCAGAGGGCTGGGTGACTTGGCAGCATATCTAACCGATGTCCACGGCGTTCGTCCTCCTCATTTAGGCAAAAAAGACATTCGGGTTTATTATCTGCCACCGATAGTAAGCTACCAACTAGAACATCTGCCCCCTAAGTCAAAGGGGCTGGTGTTGTGGATTATTGAAGGCTCAATTTTGTCTCGTCAGGAAGTTGAATATTTAACCAACCTGTCCAAGCAGGAACCGCGAGTGAAAGTGGCAGTGGAAATGGGAGGTGATCGCGCCTTCCGCTGGACACCACTTAAAGCCACATTATCTGGACTTGTATCAGCCGGGACTCCATAACTAATACCGATACGACAACTGACTGCTTCAGGGCATAATCTTTTAAAAGTCCTTGTTGCCACCTTTGTCACCCTCAAATTACTTAGCTCAGATTCAGGGTTTTGATACCCTTGTACATATTGAGCAGTTTGGGGGAATTTTTTATGCTAGAACAGCGCGACTATACGCTAATCATCGACAAAAGCGGCAGTATGTCGTCGAGGGATCAGCTAGGCGGTAAAAGCCGCTGGGATGTCATGCAAGAGTCTACCCTTGCCTTAGCTAGTAAATGCGAAGAATTTGACCCAGACGGCATTACACTTTATTTGTTTTCCGGTCGCTTTAGACGCTACGACAATGTAACTGCCAGCAGAGTGGCACAAGTCTTTAAAGAAAACGAACCTTCTGGTCGCACTGATTTAGCAAGTGTCCTCCAGGATGCCATCAACAACTACTTTCAACGCAAAGCGGCTCGTCAAACGAAGCCGAATGGAGAGACTATTTTAGTCGTTACGGATGGTGAGCCAGATGACCGTAAAGCCGTGATGAAGGTAATCATAGAAGCATCGCGGCACATGGATCGGGATGAAGAATTAGCGATTTCCTTCGTTCAAGTCGGTACAGATGCGCAGGCTACTAAATTTCTCAAAATTTTAGATGATGAACTGCAAAGTGCTGGGGCAAAGTTTGACATTGTAGACACAATTACTATGGATGACATGGAGGACATGACACTGACTGAAGTCTTGCTCAATGCCATTACTGATTAGCAAATGCTTCAAGAAAATCAACCACAGGGCCGCTCAAACTTAAGCAGTGTTCTACAAGATGTCACAACTACTTTCAACGCAAGGCATCTGGGCAGACGAAGGCAAACGGAGAGACAATTATTGTAGTTACAGATGGCGAGCCGAATGGATCGGATGGGTCTAGCCAAAGTAATCGTTAATGCCTGTCTACGGATGGAGCGCGATGAACAACCAGCGATCGCTTTTATTCAGGTAGGGTTTGATCCGAAGGTTACCTAATTTCTTAAGGCGTTGGACGACCAACTGCGAGGCATTGGTGCAAAATTCGACATTGTAGACACAGTTACTATGAATGACAGGAGGACATGACACTGACTGAAGTCTTGCTCAATGCCATTGTTGACTAGGAGAATCTCTCTTAACTGAGGTCAAAGTAATGGAATCTATAGATGACTTATTAGCGCAGGTCAAGGCTGAGTATCAGGAACAAGATCAAGGTAAACAACCGAAAAAACCGCCTCTCTTTCAGGAGGAAGAATTCAAGTCGCCACCACCTGTCTCAGCAACTTATCGGTCTCAGCCGTCTCCCCAAAATTGGGTATCGCCAGCTGAACAAAGCTTGTTAGCCCAAGTTAAGGCTGAACTTGAAGAGAAAGAGCGAGCTGAGGAACTTAAAAGACAACAACAGCTTAGAGAAGAACAACTCAAGGCAGAGCAGAGACGACAAAAACAACGGGAGGCACTTACTCAGGAAGCAACGGAATGGCTAAAAAACTTAAATCCTCGTACAGAAGAAGGTCTTTGGTTTGAAGAGTTTGCTTATTCCTATCCTTCCAAATTGGAAGCAGCGATTGATTATCTGCAAGCCTTACGGGAAACTCACCGTTAACAGTCTCTCTTGCAAGCTTACGGCGCAGCGTTATGTGTACTACGCAACTAGATAGCTAATAGTTAACAGCAGATCGGCTCACGCTCTTGGCTTTTTGATTATGCTAATGAAATTGGCGAGATTTTTGGTCAGCCATATAGGCTTAGACTAGAAAATGCTGATAATCACAGGAGGTTATTCTCTAATGGGAGGTTCTATCGTGGAAGATCGTGACTACACATTAATCATCGACAAAAGCGGCAGTATGTCAACTCCGGATCAAGCCGGTGGGAGGAGCCGTTGGCATACTGCACAGGAGTCTACGCTGGCACTGGCAAGAAAATGCGAACAGTTTGACCCAGATGGAATTACTGTTTATTTATTTTCAGGGCGCTTTAAACGGTACGACAATGTGACCTCTGATAAAGTCGCCCAAATCTTCATGGAAAATGATCCGATGGGTACTACCGACTTGGCCAGTGTCTTGAAGGATGCTACCGATCAGTACTTTCAACGTAAAGCATCTGGTCAGACTAAACCAAATGGAGAAACCATTTTGGTGATCACGGATGGAGAGCCAGATGACCGCAAAGCGGTGATGCGAGTAATTATTGAGGCATCACGCCATATGGATCGAGATGAGGAACTGGCAATTTCACTGATTCAAGTGGGCAATGATCCAACGGCTACTCGGTTTCTCAAGGCATTGGATGATGAACTCCAAACTGCTGGAGCCAAGTTTGATATTGTGGATACGATTACTCTGGATGATATGGAAAACTCGACTCTGGCTGAAGTTCTGCTGAATGCCATCAACGATTAGCATAGATGGGCTAAAAGCTAAAAATAAGCTGAAGTATAAAGGATGAAAAATGAAGCACAAGAAAGTAGGAAGTGGGAACGCTCAAAGATAAAGAAGTAAGAAGTTTTTCATCCTTTAACCTTTAAACCTATTGGTCACTAGTCTCTGAATTTATTGGGGGAAAAGAAATAAGCATCTGGATGAAACACAGAGCTTTAGTGAGGGCGTTCATACAGTACTTCCTGATTGCAAGCCTGCGTTTTTAAACATGAGGTTATTTCACACTTCATAGTTTACACTTCAGCATTCTGTTGACCTTAACTTTTAGATGCTTAATTGTGCTGAACTTAAATATTAGCGGTAAGCACTCTCTAGAGTAGCGGCTCAACCTAAACATACCCAAATGGCTTACCGCCAATGGTTCTTTTTGACCGAAACTAATGGGATTCAAGCCTCCCCTTTCAAGGGGAATCATCAAAAAAATTTTCCTGATTTTAAGTTCCGTCCTTTTAAGGCGGAGTCAATCCAAAATCGTTCGACTGAGCGCTCACGCCGAAGTCCAAAATCCAAAATCGAAATGACTCGAAGGAGGCTCTTACTGTGCAAGACCGTGATTACACATTAGTCATTGACAAAAGTGGCAGTATGTCCACTCCAGATCAAGCGGGTGGGAGAAGTCGCTGGGATGCCGCGCAGGAATCTACTATGGCGTTGGCGAGAAAATGTGAGCAGTTTGACCCGGATGGAATTACTGTTTACCTGTTTTCTAGTCGGTTCAGACGCTACGATAATGTGACTTCTAGCAAAGTTGCACAAATCTTTCAAGAAAACGACCCAGCGGGTACCACAAACCTTGCTGCTGTACTCAAGGATGCAACTGACCAGTATTTTCAGCGCAAAGCATCTGGGCAAACTAAGCCAGGTGGAGAAACGATTTTGGTGATCACGGATGGGGAGCCAGATGACCGCAAAGCGGTGATGGTAGCCCTTATTGAGGCATCGCGGCAGATGGAACGGGATGAAGAACTAGCAATTTCCATGATTCAAGTGGGTAACGATGCCACAGCGACTCAGTTCCTCAAAGCTTTAGACGATCAGTTGCAAGGCATTGGAGCACAATTTGACATTTGTGACACTATCACGATTGATGACATGGCAGATTTAACCTTATCGGAAGTGCTGCTTAACGCTATTAGCGATTAGAGGCGCAGTATTGGTTGTATTGCAATATTCGTTTAAAGCGTTATAAAACTTAATTATGAGCGAGGACATTGCTCCTCGCTATTTTTTTAGGTAGCTTAGTGAAAATTAAACCACTAGATTTGGTGTTTATAGGGATGTCCTTCGCTACATCTGCATCTCTGAGGGAAAAAAATTGGCGATCGCATGACGTTAAAGAGCCAGCCAGCAATCGCGGCACTAGCGGTTTTCATCACTCAAGTACGGAAAATTCATCTCCCCATTTTTTTCCTGACGTTTTAGCATATAGGGGTGACTGAACTGTACTATCCCTTACTTTCGCTAAGGGAGGGTCACTGGTTTAAGCTCATCTGCGGAGCCAGTTTCCAACACCTCCCTGCCGTTCGAAATCTCACCTTGGCTTACGCCCTCGCTGGGGCCGACTGCATTGATGTCGCCGCTGACCCGGCGGTGATTGCGGCGGCTAGAGATGGCTTAGAAGCCGCCGATAAACTAGGTGGGGAAGCACAAACACGAGGGTTTGGATTCGGTCACCGACCGTTGCTGATGGTGAGCTTAAATGACGGGGAAGACCCGCATTTTCGTAAAGCCGAGTTCGATCCCGAGTTTTGTCCTGTAGACTGCCCTCGTCCTTGCGAAAAGATTTGCCCAGCACAAGCAATTGTTTTCCAGAATGCTAGCGACTTCAGAGAGGAGGAGCAGGGACGGAGCTTTAGTGAGGACAGGGTCGAAGCTTTAGTGAGGACAGGGGAGAGTCCCAAAATCCGCAATCCCCAATCCAAAATTGGTAGTCCCCAAATTCACCCAAGGGAACCTAATCCAAAATCTAAAATCCTAAATCTAAAATTGGATGACGGTTTCTCGGGAGTGATAGACCAACGCTGCTATGGCTGCGGTCGTTGTCTGCCAATTTGCCCCAGTCAGCTAATTTATACTCGCTCTTATGTATCAGCACCGGAAGCCATTGCAGGACTTATTGTACAAGCTGGCGTTGATGCTTTGGAAATCCACACGCAAGTCGGGCATCTGGAAGATTTTCAACGGCTTTGGCAGGCGATCGCTCCCTGGGTAGATCGACTAAAGCTCATAGCAATCAGCTGCCAAGATGGTGATGGTCTAATTGACTACCTGTGGGCGCTACATAAGCTAATAACGCCTCTGCCCTGTCCCTTAGTCTGGCAGACCGATGGGCGTCCCATGAGCGGTGACATCGGCACTGGAGCAACTCGTGCCGCTGTAAAACTGTCTCAGAAAGTCCTAGCAGCGGGAGTACCCGGATACGTACAGCTTGCGGGTGGCACCAACAACCATACGGTCGCCAAACTAAAAGCCGCTGGGCTACTCAAGGATTTGGGACGGGAAATTGGGGAAGATTCTTCTAAATTTCCAATTCCCAATAGCCAATGGTATGTTGCTGGTGTGGCTTACGGGAGTTACGCCCGTATACTACTCTCATCCATTTTGGACGAATTAGAAAAATTCAATGGGGAAGCAGTTGACACCAAATTGGCATCGCTTCAAAGTCCGCTCCTTGGACATCTCGAAGAGTTCCCTACTTTGCTCTGGCAGGCTGTGGCGAAAGCTCATTCCCTTGTTGGTCAGCTAAAGTCAGCCAAAAAACTGCCGCAACAATTGCCTAACTAGGCAAACAAGTTTAGTACAAACAGATTTTCACATACCCACCGACAAGAGCAGCGATCGCTGTCTTTGAAACGAGCATATGGTGAATTTCGACGGTATCAATCCCTCTGATCAACAACTATTACTTAATCAAGAATCGCCAGTTGTGGATGAAAACCTTACTTCAAAAAGGATGCAGATTACAGACGACCTCCAAAAGCTACTGGATATTTTGCCAGAAGAGATTCGCGCATCATTGCAGCAACACCCACAGCGAGACAGTTTGATTGAGGTCGTCATGGATCTTGGTCGCTTCCCAGAGGTGCGCTTCCCTGGTAGAGCGGAGTACCTTTCCCAAATTCCCGTAACTCAGGAGCAGCTGAATCATTGCGTCGAGCGAGTGGGACACTTTAGCGGTGACAACCGTGCTGGAATTGAACGAACCCTGCACCGGATTAGCGCCATTCGTAACCGTCCTGGTGAAATTATTGGCTTAACCTGCCGCGTTGGTCGAGCCATCTTTGGCACCATTGGCATGATTCGTGACTTGGTGGAAACTGGCAAGTCGATTTTGATGCTGGGGCGTCCCGGTGTTGGTAAAACAACTGCCTTACGGGAAATTGCCAGAGTCTTGGCAGATGAATTGCAAAAACGAGTTGTAATTATCGACACCTCTAACGAAATTGCTGGTGATGGTGACATTCCCCACCCAGCAATTGGTAGAGCTAGACGGATGCAAGTCGCTCGGCCGGAACTTCAGCATCAGGTGATGATTGAGGCGGTAGAAAACCATATGCCAGAAGTCATTGTTATTGATGAAATTGGTACGGAACTGGAAGCGCTGGCTGCCCGTACAATTGCTGAACGAGGTGTCCAACTGGTGGGTACCGCTCACGGCAATCAAATTGACAACTTGATTAAAAATCCTACCCTGTCGGATTTAGTTGGCGGTATCCAGGCAGTGACTTTGGGAGATGATGAAGCCAGACGCCGAGGCTCTCAGAAAACGGTTTTAGAGCGCAAGGCACCCCCCACATTTGAAATTGCTGTAGAAATGCAGGAACGGCAGTGCTGGGTGGTACATGAGAGCGTTGCTGATACTGTTGATGATTTACTCCGAGGTCGTCAGCCGAATCCGCAAGTGAGGACTACGACTGAAAGTGGCAAAGTGACAATTACTCGTGAATTTCCCAGTGCACCTGTAGCAACGCCACCAGACAGAAGTTTACTATCCTCTACTTCGTCAAGATCGACTGGCTGGCGCTCATCTGGACAGATGAAGCCAGTGTCGCGTCAGCCTCTAGAGAGGTCTTCAGAAAACCGCTACTTTGAGCAGCTGCTCGATAAATCCTGGCAGCAGCAAGATGGGTTTGGTAATGGTGTGCGGATGCCGGGACCAAATGGTGAGGATTTACCATTACACATTTATCCTTACGGCGTCAGTCGTCATCAACTGGAGCAAGTGATTCGGGTACTAAACTTGCCAGTGGTGTTAACAAAGGATATGGATAGTGCTGATGCTGTGTTGGGCTTGCGATCGCATGTCAAGAATCACGGCAAGCTAAGGTCAATTGCTAAAGCGCGTCAGGTACCCATTCACGCGGTTAAAGCTAGCACCATTCCTCAGATTACCCGTGCACTGCGGCATCTATTGGATATGGACGACCCTAGTACGCCTGATGCGGCTGACTTGCGTTTATTTACTGAAAGCGGCTCTGAAGACGAAATTGAAGCGCTCGAAGAAGCACGTCTTGCGGTTGAGCAAATTGTGATTCCTAAAGGACAACCTGTAGAATTGCTACCGCGATCGCCAAAAGTCCGTAAGATGCAGCATGAGTTAGTCGAACACTATCGCCTTAAATCTGACAGTTTTGGTGATGAACCCAATCGACGCTTGCGCATTTACCCAGCGTAAGGTTGGAGTGGCACTTAACCCATTCTCAGGATAAGAACACTCTATAGATATAGAGGGCAGGCAGAAATCGAGGCTGTATGCCCTCTTTTACTTTGTACTTTGTGGGAAGAGAGTCACAGTAAGCCTAGGGAAATTAAACTAAACACCATTCGCATCTCCACTCTTGCTCGTTTCTCACTCTCAACTTCTACAAATTTTTCGAAAACTCCTCACAGCTCTTGACACAGAACTGTCAAGAAATGCTACGATAAGCGAGGTGAAATCAATGGGGCGTAGCCAAGTGGTAAGGCAGCGGGTTTTGGTCCCGCCATTCCCTAGGTTCGAATCCTAGCGCCCCAGTAGAATTAACATGATCCGGTCTGCATATAAAGGCTTCTGAGCCAGTTGGGCTACAGGAAGATTCGGCGTAGCAGTTACGAGCGCTCCTTTGAGAAGCCGCTAACCCGCTTCTCGCCACTACTCCCGAAGGATACGCAGGCGAAAAGCACATTTACAACAGGCTTGCCAAAACTATTACAGCCGTCTTCATTTAGGTTCAATACAGATTTTTGTAGCGGCAAGGGTATTACCCTTAGTGTGTGGTGTATGCGACTGAAAACCACTATAGGCGCTGAGAAAAATACTGACTGTGCCAGTTGAGGTGCGGGAGCTGGCACTTTGCAGCTGGTATCACAATCGTTGTATCTATAGCCACATACCAAATTTGCGCCCTTAAAGCCCCACACTTGCCCATTCATAGAAACTAGGAGGCACGTTCATGCGATCAAACTTTCGTTGGCGCTCATCAGTTATGGGTGTAATTGGCGCGAAAGCCTTTGGTGTAGCTGTGCTTACGGCCTTTACTATGCTAAATGGGGCGGCTACCTCTGTACAAGCGGCTCAAACCATTGTGCTTCGTCGTGGCTCTGTAACCAAATCAATCGATCTGGCTGACCTTAAAACCTTTACTGATAGTGGGACAGTTACGCCAAGCCTTGAAGATGCGGCTAGTATTCTGAGGCCTGAGCAAAGCAGTCAAATACAGCCTGCACTGAAGGCAAAATTCAATATCGGTGTGGTGGCAGCTAGTAACTTCGTCAATACTGAATTTGGTAAGAATTTGTCTTCTGCCCTCGCTAGCGCAACACCTTGGCGGGATAAAGTCGGGGTGCAAGCTGTGAAAACGGCAATGATTCTGGGAGCTAGGGCACCGGAAGGACTTTCTCTAATCAGCTTTCTTGAAGCTTATCCCAGCTCCCGCCTTGAGATTAATTTAGATCGAGCGTTTCGGGTTGTAGGAAATTTTAATACAGCTTTTTGGCAATCTCAGGCGTTTATGGCAGCGATCGCTCCTCAACTCACTCCCAAGCGCCCTCAGATTAATTTACCCTTTGACCCTACCCAACTGGGAAGCGCCGAAGTGCAGGTGCTGAAATTAAACCTCAATGATCAAGAACGCCGTCGTGAGATTCCCGTAGATGTTTATTGGTCAGCAGAAGTATCTCCTACCAAGCCGCTCATCGTCTTCACCCACGGACTGGGTTCTGTTCGCATAGAGTTACGCTATCTAGCAGAGCATCTGGCATCTCATGGCTATGTTGTCGCTGCCTTGGAACATCCAGGGAGCAACGAGACTCATGTAAGGAATGCCTTAATGGCTAAGGTTCCAGTCCTGGAAGCTGAGGAGTTTTTAAATCGCCCTAAAGATATCAGTTTTCTCCTCGACCAGTTCAAAACGCTTAACCAAACAGCAGGGCCACTTCAGGGAAAATTGGCATCAGAGCGCGTTATGGTAGTTGGTTATTCTCTAGGGGGTAGTACTGCATTATCTATCGCCGGAGCTGAGTTGCAATTAACTCAGTTGAAAAAGCGTTGCCCAGGAAACATTCTGGCTTATAGTCTAGGGGAAAATGCCCAGTGTTTTGCCAAGGAGCTTCCTGAAGACCGCTACCAGCTGCGCGATCCACGAGTAAAAGCTGCGATCGCTCTTTCTCCAACCACTTCTCTACTGTATGGCGAAACTGGCTTGACCCAAGTCGCTGTTCCCACCCTGATTACATCTGGTTCTGCCGATAAAACGACCCCACTATTAACCGAACAGGTGATTGGCTTTGATAAAATCCCATCTCCGAAATGGCTTGTTGGTTTTATTGGCGGTACTCATCTGAGTGTGAAAGACCCTAGCACGACAATGGATCAGGCAGGTCAACCCGATACCTTTTACAGTGGTGGCGAAATTGTCGGTGACCAAGCTGTTGAGGTTCGCAATTACGTAAAAGCGATCGCCCTAGCAATGGCCGCACAACTGACGGACGCCGCTACCCAATATGCCATCTTTCTCACACCAGACTATGCCCAGTTTGCTTCCACCGACCGCTTTCCCATTCGCCTGGTTACTGAGATTCCACCTGAGGCTGAGGTAATTGTCAAAGAGTTTGTCCAAAATCAATCTAGCCAAAATTCATCACCATAAGCGACGAGAGTTCCTTGGTAGCAGTGCCGTTTCACTGCTGAACGTTTCTAACGTGTGAGAGTGTCTAGCAAAACTAAAAACTCAAAATTCTTTCAGCCGATTGACCGTGTGGCTCTGCCACTGATGCTATTGCTGAGTGTGCTGATTGGAATATTGTTAGGCGGGGGCGATCGCTCTATGCCCTACGTGCGGGATTTTAGCTGGCAGGATAAACAAATAGGAGCAGCAGATACTTTCTTTATCCTCACCTTTAGCCGCCCAATGGATCACACCAGTGTGGAAGCGAATCTGCATATTGAGCCACCCTTGCCAGGATTAGTTAGTTGGGCTGGACGGCGGCTAGTCTATACTTTGGCTACCCCAGCTCACTATGATACGACCTATAAAGTGAAATTACAGAGGGTACGGCAGAGCCTAGGAACTGGGAAACTTGGCAATCTGATGCAGCCGTTTGCTGGTCAATTTCGCGGTCGCGATCGCGCTTTTGTATACCTGGGCGTAGAGGAAGAAGAGAAGGGACGGTTAATTCTCTACAATCTTACCCACAAACAAAAAACTATCCTTACTCCCAAAAACTGGGTAGTTACAGACTTTAAGCCCTACCCAGATGGCGATCGCATTCTGTTTGCTGCCTCTGACTGGTCGAATTACGGTCCTGGTTTGTTTGAACAACAGCTGTACACAGTCACTACGGGCAGATCCGTAATATCTGCAAGCCAAGCCAATCCGGCTCCAAAAGCTGGCAAAATTAACCAGGTTTTAGACAACTTGGACTACCACAATCTGAAATTCGACCTGTCTGCTGATGGGCAGGTGATTGTAGTTCAGCGAGTGAATCGGCAAAACTTAGAGGATTCTGGTCTGTGGATCGTGCGACCCAACACTCCTTGGCAACCCCTTCTCAACCAGCAGGGAGGGGAATTTTTGATCACGCCGGACAGCGCAACTCTCGCTAATACCCAAGGAGAGGGCATCGCTATTTTGCCACTGACACCGAAGGCAAAGCCCCTG
>DATNPI010000490.1:0-14500 GCA_036703325.1 Coleofasciculaceae cyanobacterium | reverse complement strand
CAAAAATTCCGTCCTAAGCAGCGGTTACTATTGCGCCAAGCTAGCTTTGTGCCGTATGCCAGTTCATCGTAAGTGTGTTCGTAGGTTCCTGTCTGCTCAATGGCAGCTTTTACCTCTTGCCAGCGCGGCGTGAATACTTCCGCTAACCCTTGTTCTAAGTAACATTGCTTGAGAAATACTTCTGCTTCCTGCATCACCGAGGCGATCGGCTCAACATATATACTGTATTGCTCAATGGGGGTAATTCCTCCTGCTAGTTGAATTACCTGCCGGACGGGAGCTTTAGCTTTGCCCTCCTCATCCAACTTCGAGGAGAATAACTCTTGACGAATGGCAGTATCTTGCCAGCCTGACTGTTGCAAATAGTCTCGCATTGCATCCATGAAGGGCTGAGGACCGCACATGAACGCAACTGTTCCCTCAACATAGGGATAGAGATTTTGTACTGCTGCCGCATCTAGTCTGCTACCCGATCGCGTTGCTCGCAGGGTGAAGGTTAAATTCGGGTGAGCAGCAGTAAGTTGTTCTAATTCTGACTTCAAGACGAAATCTTCGTTATGGGGAGCCGACCAATCAAGGTGAAGTGAACGAGTATCGCCGCGACGGGCAAGGGTTCGCATCATCGCGATCGCTGGAGTAACACCAATTCCTCCTGCAAAGAAGACAACGGGCTGTTCATCTTCTAAGACAAACTCACCGCGTGGTTGCGAAATACGGATTAAGGCTTCTCCATCAGCGCGATCGGATAACCACCGCGAAAATAATCCCAACTCCTCGCGTTTAACAGTGATTTCGTATTGCTCTGTTTGATCGGCAGGCGAACTCAAAGTATAAGCGCGAGTCACCCAATTTCCATCGACCCGCCCTTGAATCAAAATATGTTGTCCTGGTTTAGAAGCAACGATTTGTTCATATACCGGACGAAACTGTAAGGACACCATATTTCGTCCTAAGTCTTGTTTAGCAATAACTTCAGCAACCGCCAGATTTGCGGAACCCAGCATTTCTTCAATTAGGGGTTGGCAACTGCCACAAACCATTGTGACTTGGGTTTGTTCAACAATTCCTTCTAGGGTATCCAGACCTGTATCGATCAGTTCCCGCACCTTACCACAGGTGGTCTTTGTGCAGTTGCAAACAATATCGCTATCCGAACCCAGCGTTATGGCTTCCTCAATTTGCAATTCTCCTAGTTCTCGGAACAAAGCAACCTGCCAACGTGGCAAAGGTTCATCTTGAAAAAATAATTGAATTGCCAACCGCCGCCCTGCCCAACGTCCTTTAACAGAGAGGCTAAAGAGCTTGCTGTCTCTTAATTTGAGGACTCGTTCACCGCCGTTTTCTGCTGTATAGCGTACCTCCTCAACATGAGGAGTATCCTCATCTGCCCAGCGCCATTCCAACAGTTCACCATCAAGGCTGCGCTGACCAATCAGCATTCTGTTGTTAGCTTGTAGCAAACGGGTGATGAGTGCAGGTCTTCCTTCCAGCAATCCTTCGCTAACGGTAAGAATGCCTCGCCCTGGCAGAATGTAGACGTTGATCAATTCCAAAATATGTTGGCTAGCCCAATCTGTTAGAGAAGGATTGGGTAAATTCAGCCATTTGGTTACAGCTTGTCCCTGCTCTGGCAATCCATACTGATTCAATGTCTTGAGCCACTCTAAGCGGGACTGGGCTGCCTTATCGCTCATACCGCTTACCATCCAGTCGTGCAATGCTGCCCCTGCTGGCACGTCAAAGTAACGCACCTCAGTAGGCACGTCTGCCAAAATTTTGTGGAGATGTTCTTCTAAGCCCTGAATAAATTCCTCAAAATCAATTGTCCCACTGTTGTCTGTATCTGCCTGTTGCAGAATTGTTTGGGCATCGTCGTGGCTGTATCCCAAATCCAGCAGATAGGGAAAAAGTTCTGCCGCATCAATTTGCCCGCTTTGATCTAGGTCGATCGCCTGAAATCGCAGTTGAGCAAACTGCCGTGCATTCATTGTTTGCGTTAGTATATCGGATAGTCCTTTTGCAATATCCTGTCCAGTGAGTTGCGTCCCACCTGTCAACAGTTCTGGCGGTTGTTGATTCAATTCACCCACTGCCCATTTATATAGTGCGTTGGCAATTACCTCTGGTGCTAACCAAGGTAAACTGCTGTTACCCAGTGGCAGAGATAGGGTGCGCCGGAATTTTAGTTCCTTCTTTTGCTCCAGCAAATCAGACAGTAAGGGTGCATGGCATAATACCAAAGTCTCTAACCCAGAGGAACGCACAAGATTTGCAGCTTCAGTCAGGCGTAGACGCGCAGCGTCTTGTCGATAGACATCGCTTAGTTCTGTTCCCGTAGGACAAGCAGGTGCAACCCAGGCGAAACGGCGGACTCCTGCTTCTGTTGCCATCTCTAGCATTGACTGCGTCAGCTGAGTAATATCCGACAAATCTGTGGGCATGATAAATACAAATGCCGTTTCAGCACCACAAAAATATTCTTGAATGACATCTGGAGATACAGTGTTGATATTCACCCATTCAATGGCTGAATTTGTTGAGGCTACAACACCAAAACGTTTTAATGCCCGAACTTTTGAAAACTCTCCAGCCGTTAGCAAACTCATCAACTGTACAGCAGGTGCATACTGAGCATCAGACGTAAATACAGCAAAGGTTGATGCGGATGTAGAAATAAAAGGTTTATCTGTCAGCATGGATTTAAAATTTTTATAATTTAATATTGACCAGGAATGGTCATCGCATCAGGGAATGTTGTAAAGATAATATCAGGTTTTTTAGCGATTCACGATAGAAATTGAGTGTAAAATTACGAGCAATGGCAAAAGGGTTATCGGTGAGAACGGTTTCCCAGAATGTGCCAGGTGATGAAAGACACTTGATTAGACCTCTTGCAAAAGTCGTCGCTGGGGTACTATAGGGTCTGAACAAAAGCGATCGCTAGGCGTCAATCATCAATTTTGCTTATTATTTGGCTGACTCAGCCGAAGTTCGTAATTGTACAGCCCAGCTATCAGATTAAACCTTAAACCAAATCTTTTTCGACGATTTCTATAACGATCAGCTAAAATTTTAAAGATTTTCAGTTTTCGGTTAATATGTTCGCCAATAACTCGTTTCCTAGCTAATTCCCTATTTTTCCTTTTATCTGAGTCACTCAACTCCCCTTTTCTTGGCTTTTTTTTGGGGATTTGGCTGTTGGCATGAAGTTTTTGCATCCCTTGGTAGCCTTTGTCCACCCAGCATTCAATAGTTTTGCTTAAGGCAATTTGGCTCTGCTTAAATAAGCGAAAATCATGCATTTTTCCTTTGCCATGCGCTGTACAGATAATTTCTCCTGTTTCTTGATTAACTACAACTTGAGACTTAAGGGTATGCTTTTTCTTCTTGCCACTAAAGAATTGCTTTTGTTTTTTTAGGACGTTCGATAGGGCTTTCGGTCGCATCAATTCCAACAGCATTGATTAAAGAATCTGATTATAAAGATACTTCTTTCCTGGCAAAGTAAAAACTCTTGCTTCACTTAAAACTCTTTCAATTTTCCGGATAATAAGGGCATGCTGTAGATTCCGTCACTCCCCAAGATTGACCTATATGAAAATAGGTTCGATATTCTCGCCAATACTCTAATGTCATCAACACTTGGTCTTCCAGACTGATTTTTCCAGGTCGTCCAGCCTTCTTCTTTTGTCCCTCGTGTTGCTGGACTATTTCCACCATTTGTTTAAAAGTTTCTTGCTTGACGCCCCTCTCATCGTTTGAATTCTCCTGGCTTGAGATGTTGAGCTTGTTCGTAATCCATCAGGTTTTATTATGAGTAAGACCTAGCGATCGCACAAAACGAGTGAGCGATCGCCTAATTTCAGACCCTATAGTACCCCAGCGATGACTTTTGCAAGAGGTCTATTGATTAACCAACCCACCAAGACGTGCCGTTGTGGGTGAAGCGATCGCCTAATTGGCAGTTTACCTTCGTTTTCAACGTTGTCATCACCGCTATCCTAAAACCATGACGCATTGCAACTCGTCATCAATCTGCAACTTCGCCGGAGATGACTGAGAGTGCGGTGTAGTCAACATTAGGGTGCAATTGTAATAAGCTTCAAGCAGCTTGGCGCGTTAGCTCGTGTGGCGCGTAGCCATCGCCAATCCAAACAGGCGATAGCGTAGCAGTCATCTGTAATAACAGAAAAACCAAATGGTATCAGTAGAAAGAGTTTCCAGAAAGGTGTCGCTGCGCCTTCTCCTTGTGGTGCCCTTCATTCTCCAAATTTTCGCAGCCGTGGGGCTGACCGGGTGGCTCTCGTTACGCAACGGACAGAAGGCGGTTGACGACCTGGCTACTCAGTTACGCAATGAAGTCACTGTCCGCATCCATCAGCATATTGAAACCTACATGGCGACGCCTCATCTGATTAATCAAATTAATGCTGATGCCATCAGGCAGGGTTTATTAAATATAGAAGACTCAGAGAGCCTGGAGCGCTACTTCTGGCATCAGAGCCGATTGTTTGATGGCGTGTCCACCATTGCCTTCGCGAATGAACGTGGAGAATTCGTCGGGGCTAACGGGCTTGAGGACTACATCGTAATCGCTAATCAGTCAACAGGTAGCGCTATCCGCAGATATGCTGCGGATAACCAAGGCAAGCGAACTAAGTCGATAAGCGACAGACCAAATTATGATGCTCGAAAGCGGTCTTGGTATGAGACTGCTGTCCAAGCAGGTAACCCAACATGGGCTGAAATTAGCGTGTCTGCCAGCAGTCAGAGGCTGGATATCGGTGCTGTTTACCCGTTCTACGACAAGACAGGAACATTTAAAGGGGTTCTTCTTTGCGAGCACGTCCTCTCTGCCATTGGTCATTTCCTAGGTAGCCTGAAAATTGGTCGGTCGGGACAGGCATTTATTTTGGAGCGCTCCGGAGAGTTAGTGGCGAGTTCAACCCTCAATCAACCCTATACTCTGAGCGGTAGCGAGCCAAAACGGATTAAGGCTTTGGGTAGTGATGATGTTTTAGTTCGCGCTACAGCACGGCATATAGGGGAAAAATTTGGTAGCTTTACCCAGATTAATAGTAGCCAACAGCTCACCTTTGCTCTGGATGGCCAGCGCCAACTGGTTCAGGTGACACCGTTTAAAGACAAGTTTGGTCTAGATTGGCTGATTGTGGTCGTCGTTCCCGAAGCAGATTTCATGCAACGCATCAATGACAACACCCGCACTACCATCCTGTTGTGTGTGGGAGCATTGGCGATAGCTACCGTGCTGGGAATCCTTACGGCTCGTTCGATTATCCAGCCAATTCTGCGTTTGAGCGAAGCGTCTCGTGGGATAGCTAGGGGAAAATTAGACCAAACAGTTGCAGCCGAGGGTATCGAGGAGTTGGGGATTTTGGCTCAGTCTTTCAACCACATGGCTGTTCAATTGCGCGAGTCCTTTACTGCTCTGGAACAGGCAAACGCGGAGCTAGAACAGCGCGTAGAGCAACGAACAGCCGAGCTAAAGGAAGCCAACCAGGAAATTACGCTCCTCAACAAGCGCCTAAAAGCTGAAAATCTCCGGATGAGTGCAGAACTGGACGTGACGCGCCGACTGCAACAAATGCTATTACCCAAAGAGCTAGAACTGAACCAAATTCCTGGTCTAGACATCGCTGGCTTTATGGAACCTGCCGAAGAAGTAGGGGGCGACTACTACGACGTACTCAACCACAACGGTCGAATCAAAATTGGCATCGGCGATATTACCGGACACGGACTAGAAAGTGGTGTGTTAATGATTATGGTGCAAACGGTTGTGCGGACTCTGCAAGCCTATGAGGAAACTGACCCAGTTAAATTCTTGACTGTACTCAACCGGACGATTTACGACAACGTCCAGCGGATGAATTCCGATAAAAACCTCACCCTCTCGTTATTGGACTACCAACAAGGTCAACTGCGGTTGAGTGGGCAGCATGAAGAGATAATTGTTGTACGGTCTAACGGAACGGTGGAGCAGATAGACACGATAGATTTAGGCTTCCCAATTGGGTTGGAGGCAGACATTGCCGAGTTTGTTGCCCAAACTCAGGTATATCTTCACCCAGGTGACGTGGTAGTACTTTACACCGATGGGATTACAGAAGCGGAAACTTTGGCAGGGGTGCGATACGGAATAGAGCAGCTTTGTGAGGTAGTTAGACTCCACCGACAACACTCAGCCAACGAAATCAAGCAAGTAGTGATTGACGACTTACGACGGCATATCGGTGGGCAAAAAGTCTACGATGATATCACATTGCTAGTGCTAAAACAGAAGTAGTCTTAATCATTTTCCTAGGACACAATCCAAAATATAAAATTGATATGGCTCAAATATTCGGGGACTTTACTGACGAACTACCAGTTAGCCAGGAATACTTAACAATTGCCTTTTCACCTAGCTCTGTTCCCGTTAAACAGCGCTGGGGAGCCAATGGGTTGTCTGCTGATTTTATGGCTGACTACTTTGCGATTTTATTTCCTGATAGTGAGGGTGCTGCCACTGAAATTGACACTCAAGTACAGATGAAGCATGCTGTCAGTTTTATTGCCAATGAATTGTTGGAAAACTCTATGAAGTTTAACGATGAAAGCGCACCGTATCCTATTAGCATTAGGCTCCACATAGATAATAACAACCTAGTGTTTGTATCTACTAACAGTATCCATCCCCAAGCCGTCGAGAAGTTTCAGGCCTACATCAAAGAGTTAACGACCTCTGACCCTAGTGAGTTATACATTCGTCATTTCGACAAAAATGTGGAAGACGAGAGTGAAAGCGAATCCGGATTAGGTTTGCTGACAATGATGAATGATTATCTGGCCAAGCTAGGCTGGAAGTTTGAAACTGTTCAACAAGATCCAGAAGTGATCACTGTGACCACAATGGTGCAGTTGACAGTATAGACCACCCAGGTTACAAGACTATACAAGGAGCTTTGGGGTGATGGAGATTAAGACCGGAGATTACAGCGTCTGCTACGACCCAGTCACTGAAACAGTAATCTGCCAGGGTTCACTTCGGTTGAGTGGAACAGAAGAGTATGCGCCAATTGTACAGTTATTGAATAATTTAGCTGACAAAGACCCACCAACGCTTACTCTGAACTTGCGACAGCTAGAATTTCTAAACAGTTCAGGGATAAATATTATTTCAAAGTTTGTGATTAAGGTACGCCAGAAAGGTAATATTCAGATGGTAGTAAAAGCATCTAAGAGTATCCCTTGGCAGGGGAAATCATTAAAAAATTTGCAGCGGCTGATGCCTTCTTTGCAGCTGGAATTAGAATAGAACTTCTACAATCGGTGCATCGTTTACAGGTAACACAATATGTATTTTTTGTCAATGCATGAATCCTATGGCGATGCAGCTGGAACCATTATCAATAGAACATCTCGTCTTAGAAATAGAAAGGCTACGCCAGGAACTAAAAGAGTTGAAGCGGGATAAGGCTGATCTAGAAATCTTGCTGGAGACAACAACTGCTCATGCCGACACCATTGAAGCTCAGTTGTATGAATCAAACAAAAAACTACAAGCTGAAATTGCTGAACGCCAGCGTGCTGAAGCAGTACTACAAGCCTTAGCCACAGAACTCCAGTCTGTTTTAGCAGTTGTAACCAGGGATAAAGCTGACCTGGAAATCCTATTGGAAACGACAACTGAACATGGTGATATTGTTGGAGCTCTGCTGTATGACAAGGCAGAGGCCGCGCTCCGCAGAAGTGAGAGGAGGCTGAAGAAATTCCTGGAAGCCGTGCCCGTGGGCGTGGGAATAATTGATGCTGATGGTAAACCCTATTACGGCAATCGAGTCGCTCAACAGTTACTTTGCCAAGGGGGTATACCGTCAGTCTTAGCTGAGGACTTGGCAGAGGTTTATCAAATCTATAGGGCGGGAACCGATCAGCTGTACCCTAAGGACAAACTGCCTGGGATGCGCGCATTGAGAGGCGAAAAGGCGAGTGCTGACGATCTGGAAATCCACAACGGCGACAAGGTTATCCCTATAGAGAGTTGGGGAACACCGATCTTTGATGAAAAGGGCAACGTTGCTTATGCGATCGTCGCCTTCCAAGACATCACAGAACGCAAACGGGCAGAAGCAGAGAGTAAACAGTTCACCCATGACCTCTATCAACTCAATGAAGCATATGAACGCTTTGTTCCACGTCAATTTCTCCAGTTATTGAACAAAAAAAGTATTGTCGATGTCCAATTAGGCGATCAGGTGCAGAAAGAGATGTCGGTGCTATTTGCCGATATCCGTGACTTCACGGCGCTGTCGGAAAGTCTGACTCCACAAGAAAATTTCAACTTTATCAATGCTTTCTTCTCTCGTATGGAACCTGCAATTATTGAAAATCAGGGTTTTATTGATAAATATATTGGCGATGAGATTATGGCCTTGTTTAGTGGCGGTGCCGATGATGCCGTCAAAGCGGGTATTGCTATGCTACACACGCTTGCTGAATATAATCGACATCGCGCAAACTTTGGTTATGTGCCGCTTCAGATTGGCATTGGCATTAATACAGGTTCACTGATGCTGGGTACAGTTGGTGGAGCCTCCCGAATGGATAGCACTGTTATCAGTGATGCTGTTAATTTAGCTTCTCGTCTTGAAAGGCTGACGAAAAATTATGGGGTTTCGTTATTAATCTCTCACCACACGTTTTTGCAATTACAAGATTATAATCAATATGCCTTCCGCATCATTGACCGGGTTAAAGTTAGGGGGAAATTAGCAGCGGTAAGTGTTTACGAGATATTTGATGCTGAACCGCCTGACATCTATGACGGCAAGTTAGCCACGAAACAAGAATTTGAACAAGCGTTATTGCTGTACAATCTGGGTTCTTTAAGTGAGGCAGCAAAACTGTTCCAACACTGTCTGCGGGTTAACCCAAAGGATACAGCCGCTCAAATCTACCTTGAGCGCTGTCAAGAGGTTTCGCGGAGTCATTAGTCCTAAGCTGACGCGCATAAAACATTGGATATTCACATCCTGGCTTTTTGTCCTCTGCCAGTTGTCAGTGATCAGTAGTCAGTGGTCAGTTGTCCGTTGCCACTGACCACTGACGTACCGACAGGAAATTTAAGTGTTTCGGCGTGCAGATTAGATGCACAACAGCTTAGGACTTACGCACTTGCCCCCTAACCCCCAGCGCCAGAGGGGAATAAGAGCTAACTCCCCCCGCGTCGAACAGCGCGATCGCACAGCCTCTCGATTACCCTGGGAGTTTGCCTGGGTGACCTGGATAGTAGTAATATTGTAGATTGTGCCCTTATTAAACTGAGTCGATGCCTAAACTAAAAACCCGCAAAGCAGCGGCAAAGCGTTTTAGAGCTACTGGCAGTGGCAAAATTAGACGCCGTAAAGCCTTTAAAAACCATATGCTAGAGCACAAAACCACACAACGAAAGCGGCGTCTTTCTCAACTGTCTCTAGTAAATGAGCGCGATGCCGAAAACGTGCGTTTGATGCTGCCCTATTTGTAGAGATTAGGGATTGGCGACAAGGGAAGAGAAAAGAGTTTTTTTCGCTATCCCTTACAGAAAGCGCCAGAGCGAAAAACTAGTCATTAACAACTAATAACCAACAACTAACAACCAATAACTAGCCATGACACGGGTAAAACGCGGTAACGTCGCCCGGAAACGACGTAAAAAAATTCTCAAGCTTGCCAAGGGGTTCAGAGGTTCACATTCAACCCTTTTTCGCACGGCTAATCAACAGGTGATGAAGGCGCTGCGTAACGCCTACCGCGATCGCAAGAAGCGCAAGCGGGATTTTCGACGCCTTTGGATTACTCGCATTAACGCAGCAGCGCGTCAAAATGGTCTTAGCTACAGCCAGCTAATCGGTTTAATGAAAAAAGCGAACATCCAGCTTAACCGCAAGATGTTGGCTCAACTGGCAGTACTCGATCCCTCTAGCTTTACTAAAGTAGTGGAATTAGCCAATCAACCTGCTGGAGAATAAGGGATTGGAAATCCGTTAGTTGTCAGTTGTCAGTTGTTCTTGCCGCTGACTACTGACTGCCTTTCACCCCAAAATATGCTTCTGTGAAATTTCAAGGTACAGAATGTGGATTAGCCACAAGTTCTTTAGCTGGAGTTTGGTGATTGGGTTAGCGGCGTCTTGCGTGGCACCAGTACCAGCTTGGAGTGCTGAACTTCAAGAGATTCAGGAACGTGGTCGGTTGATTGTTGCCGTAAAAGATAATCTGCGTCCCTTGGGTTTTCGTGACCCGGCAGGCAACCTGCAAGGGTTGGAAATTGATATAGCCAAACGTCTAGCTGAAGAACTGTTAGGGAAACCTGATGCGGTGATGTTGCAGCCGGTGAAGAATATTGATCGGCTCAATGTGGTGTGGCAGGGTAAAGTTGACCTGACAATCGCGAGAGTGACGGCAACCAGTTCCCGCTACCGCTTAGTGGACTTAAGCAGACCCTACTACCTAGATAGCACGGGTTTGGTAAGAAAGGAGGCCTCGATCGCCAAATTGAGCGATTTGGCAACAAAGACGATCGCAGTACTCAAAGGCTCTAATACGATCGCTGTCGTGAAGTATGCTTCACCAACCTCTAAGCTGGTAGGGGTTGATTCTTATGAAGAGGCGCGATCGCTCTTGGAAAATGGTAGCGCCAGCGCCTTTGCCGCTGATAACAGCGTCCTCACCGGCTGGGTGCAGGAATATCCTGAGTATCGGTTGCTACCGGAGCAGCTGTCGGGCGAAGCTTTATGTATTGTCATGCCCAAAGGGTTGCAGTACACCAAGCTACAGGCTCGAGTGAATGAAGCGATCGCTCGTTGGCAAGCATCCGGTTGGCTAGCCGAACGCGTTGCCGCTTGGGGGCTACCATAATGTAAAGATTGAAACCCATATAGTTTCAAAGACGATGGAAAATTCGCTTCCAGTTATTTATCTCGTTGTTTTGCTGGTGCTGTTGAGCGGTGCCGGTTTTTCGGTAATCCGCCAAGTTCTCAAAACTCGTAAAATAGAAACCTCTCTCTCTGAGCTGGAAAAAAAGCTAAAGAATGAGCGGGGAACTGTTCAAGAGTATTACGAGTTGGGCAGCATCTATTCAGATAAGAAAATGTTCGCGCAATCGATCGTTCTGTTTCAAAAAGCGATCAAAGGTGTGGATGCTGCGGAAGAAAATCTTGCCCCTGTTCACAATGCTATGGGTTTTGCCTACTTTGCCCAAGAACAGTACGATATTGCAATTCGTGAGTACAAAGAAGCTATAAAGCAAAATCCAGGGTATGTCACGGCGCTGAACAACCTGGGTCATGTTTACGAGCGCAAGAAGCTAGCGGCTCAGGCGTTGCAAACTTACGAAGAGGCTCTGAAGTACGAGCCAAATAATGCGATCGCTAAACGTCGAGTTGAATCGCTGCGGAAACGGTTTGTGACATCTGCCTGAAACGGACATCTGTGTTCACAAGTGGCCGGATAAATAGAACTTTAGGGGTGCTTTGAAAAAGTGCCCTTTTTTCTTATTAAGCTCACAAAGTCTCTGATTTATACAAGCTTGATCTAATTTTTGCTTATGCTGAACATAACTTTTGAGAAGACTTAAAATAAACTAACAAAATTAACTCATAAGGGCAGAAACCGTTAACTATGGGACTTCTTAGTGATTTGTTTGGCTTGAAGACAAAGTATGTCGATGAGGAGCTAGATGAAGCTGAACTAGCAGCACAGATCGAAAAGGCAAAAGCATTTTTCCTAGATCCAGATGAAGCCAAGTCTTTGGGCAAGAATGGGTATAGGCCCACGCCCATCAAGAACCAGGTTCCAATAAATCAGGGAAGTAAACAGGAGAATATCGAGCAGATACAGCAAAGCTCTAACTCTAATCTCCTACCTGAGCCTCAGGCAGCAGATCACAGTGATCAGACAAGCTCTGATCACAGTAGCACCGACTCCAGCATGGATATGTTCCGCCAAATGGCTCGCAATATCAAAAAGTATTGATCAGACCTCTTGCGTAAATGCCAAAACGGAAGCCGAAAGTATTGCAATTGCGTGGCAAGCATCGGCTTTTGCAAGAAGTGTATGGTAGCCTGGGTAGAGTCTGAAGCGCTCTACACAGGTAAACATCTTGATGCTCACTCCTACACCATCGTTCTTCAATTCCTCCATAGGAACAAGCGCTTTCTGTACAATGACACCTATTGGATAAGGCGAGGGGTGGGGGAGATGGACAAGTTTGAGCAACTTCAAAATCTAGTTGGTGCTGATGGCATTAAGAAAATCCTCCAGGCTTCCGCCCTAGAAGCGATTAATTCTGGGGACTGGCATAAGGTGCGTACAATCGCCGACTTCGCCATCAATGGAGTTTATCAACAAAAGAACAGCTACAACAATAGACAGCAAGACCCTTTATCCAAACTTGAGGATTTAGATTTTTCAGATCTTGAGGAGATGCGGTGAGCGATCGCGTTTTTACTCACCATTCGCCGTAAATTAAAAAGCCCTGCCAATGGCAGGGCTACGCTAAAGCCTATAGCAGCATCTCAAGGCTTAATCAAATGCCCCTCTAACTTGCGATAATTAGCAATCCGCTTCGCACGCTCTAATGGCGGATAAAGAATCATTGTTGCTAAGGGAAAACTGGTTCCTAAAATCGCTGATATTACCAGCGGTTTTAAAAATCCCAACTTCCAGCCAATTCCCAAACTAATGCCCAAAGCGGCTGACAAGATCGAAACTCCGAAAGCTAGAGTTTTACTAAATCCTCGCTCTAAGCAATTTTGAGCAACACCTTCACCTTCAAACGCCGCCATAAACACCACGGCATCAACCGCCGCAAAAGCAGCAATGGCCGCATCTGTTGCTCGGAACTGGGCACCAAACCCTGTGACAACCATAGCCGCTATCCCAGCGAAGAATACCGCCACCACTGTATCCAACGCTTTTAACGGGACACCAAACCTGGCTCTGATCTTTGCAACCAAGCTGGAGATAACTCCAGAAGTCACAGCGGCTACCACTCCTAGCGCGGCTACAATGGCTGACACAAAAATCGCGATCGCAACACCTATTGTCCCACTTTTACTAATAATTCCTTCCCAAGCCGACGTTTCAACCCAAGTAGCAGTAGCGGCAAATAGGATAAGTAAAACGAGAGAAACATAAGGTAGTGTTTTTGTAGCGATCGGAACAGGAGCTGTCTTAACTTTAAGTTTTAAAGCTTGTGTTTCCGGCTGAGAATTCGTGTGAATTAATATCTCTCGCTCAAAGGTTTTATTGGCCATGAGCTTACTAGTGTCAACAGTGATTTTGCACAACGCCTGATTAGAGGCAAACTGACATTGCTCAAACCAAATCCATTTGTGGGTGTCGGGAGTGTGGGGCGGGTCACTCAGATGCGGTGCTACTTCCCAACGGCTTTCAAGAACCGTGTCTGGGATAGAGTTACTAATCGTAACCATCTGAGTTAACTTTTGACCCAGTTTTGTGGCAGTAAATTCTAGGGAAGGTTGACTGAGCTTTACTTCAGGGACGCGGATGACATAGATTGGATTGAGGGCTTCTAGGGCAGTTGCTGCGTCGAGAAAACGGTCTTTTGGTTTAAGTTCAACCATCTTTTGGAGCCACTCAATCCAACGTAAACTGAGCTTGGGAACAAGATGTTTGAAGTTAATCCGGTAGTCATCATCAATTAAGTTACTGATAGCAGTAGATGAAGTGCCAGTCAGTAAGCAAATCAGCGTTGCCCCTAAACCATAGAGGTCTGATGCTTCACTCAGCTGTCGGTTAAATAGCTGTTCTGGAGCCATGAACCCGATTGTACCTTTGGCAACGCTGCTGACGGCAACTTCCCCATCCCCAATCCGAGCAAGACCGAAATCTACCAAGTAAACATTGATCTTGTCATCAACTAAGATATTTTCCGGTTTAATATCTCGATGACTAATGAAAGGAATCCGATTTTGCAGGTAAACGAGAATGGAGAGTAACGAGACAGCAATTTGCTTAATTTCATCGGGGTCAAAGCTACGTTGCACGGCGAGGGAAGGCGCAGCTTTGTATTCCTGCACCAGGCAAAAGCCGTGTGATGTCTGAAATGAACCCAAGTAACGAGGGATGCCAGGATGGTTCAGCCCCCGCAAGACCTGGATTTCGCGCTCGATTGCGTCGTAGTCTGACCAGTTAGTACCACGTTTGGCAAACTGAAACTGCTTAATAACAACGGGCACTACTCCCGTCTCCCCCTTATCAAGGGAGGATACGGTTGACAAAGGGATAGCTAGGTAGGTCACTCTCCCACCGGAACGATTGTGTCCTAACTCTCTAACGACCCTGAAACCATAGCTGGATAAGTCTGGAAAATTGCT
The DNA here is from genome assembly GCA_036703325.1 of Coleofasciculaceae cyanobacterium. Taxonomy (GTDB): domain Bacteria; phylum Cyanobacteriota; class Cyanobacteriia; order Cyanobacteriales; family Coleofasciculaceae; genus DATNPI01. The sequence goes on along the minus strand of DATNPI010000490.1, from coordinate 119 downwards.
CATGAGTGTGAGGAGGAAGGCAAGCTAATTGCGAATCGCCCTATCCTTCAGGAAATTCTACTCTTTCTCCGGAAGATTTGGCTTTCTAAACCACGGGGAACGGGAATAGCTCTGCTTAC
>DATNPI010000485.1:0-2575 GCA_036703325.1 Coleofasciculaceae cyanobacterium | reverse complement strand
AGGCATATTATCAAGAAAATCAGCGGGGCTTGCTGCAAGATTTGATTCAAAAAGAAATTGAGGACAAGCAGCGGATTATTTACCTGGATGAAGAGGCGATCGCATTTGTCCCAGCATACGCCCGTTATCCCTACGAAGTTTGGATTGCAACAATTGAGCCAGTTGCCACATTTATAGACCTCACAGCAGAGCAGCGTAAAGGACTTACCAGAGCCTTAAAGACCGTTACTCTCAAGTATGACGGCTTATGGAGCCGTCCTTTCCCTTACTTGATGGCTTGGTTTCAGGCACCTACTGACGGTCAACCCCATCCAGAAGCACACCTCCACGCCGAGTTCTATCCACCGTATCGTACCCAAGACCGACTGAAGTACTTAGCAGGAACCGAACTGGCAGCAGGGATGTTTGCCAATGATGCCCTCCCTGAAGAGAAAGCTAAGGAGTTGCAGGCTGTATCGATAATTCTTGAAGCGGGGGTTCGAGTATGAAGGAGTTGAATGAAGAAGTCTCTCGCAAACTGGAGTTAATCCGGGAAGCCCTAACTGAAACTGGGGCGACGGGTGTCCGCCTTAAGGGAACAGACTGGTTTGCTTGGGCAACCGCTGGCGCTTCTAATACCGTGTTGCTTACGGCTGAAACTGGAGTGGCAGAAGTGTTAGTAACTGTTCGAGATGCCTGGGTATTGACGGATGAAATTGAAGCCCAGCGTTTAGAAGATGAGGAACTTTCGGCGGACTTCAAGCTGCACGTTAACCCTTGGGCTGATGCTGCCGCTCGTGAATCGTTTGTACGAGATGTGACTAATGAAGGGAAGATTCTTAGCGATCGCCCCATCCCTCATGTAGAGAAGCGATTACCCGCATCCCTACAACAGCATAAACGGGCAATGGTGTCAAGTGAGCTAGAGCGATATCGCGAAGTCGGGCGTAAAGCTAGTGAAGCGATGACAGAGGTACTATCAAAAGCTCAACCTACCTGGACAGAATATCAGCTAGCGGGTGCGGGTGCAGAGGCATTGTGGGCGAGGGGGCTGCATCCAGCGCTGACTCTGGTAGCTGGAGAGAGGCGTTTACCGCTTTACCGTCATGCTACCGCGACTGGGGAACCACTTGGCACCCGAGCAATGCTGGTGTTTTGCGCTAGAGGATACGGGCTTTATGCGAATCTTACCCGATTTGTCTCATTTGGGACTGTTCCAGATAAAGAAGCCGAATTGCACCGTCATGTGCGGGAAATTGAAGCCCAAGCGCTGAATTTGTGCAAATCTGGAACATCTTTGGACGCTGTGTATCACGCCCTAGCTCAGGCTTATGAACAGCACGGATTTCCCAATGCCATCCGCGAACATCACCAGGGAGGAACAACGGGATATTTGGCGCGAGAAGTTGTGGCAAATCCTACTACTACTGACACTTTAGTAGAAGGTACTGCTGTTGCTTGGAATCCGAGTTTATCGGGAGCAAAGGTTGAAGATACTTTTGTGATTCTCCAGGATGGAAAGTTGGAAAATCTGACTTTCGATCCAAATTGGCCGAGTATTGAGGTAGAAGGACGGCTGCGCCCTGTGCCCTTGGAGCTTACCTAAGGAGCCTTAGATTTCTGGCAAAGCTCGATGCTTGATTTGATAAATGCATCAGACAATTGGGTTCCATAATGACAGGGAATTTATCTTCTAGACAAATTGTTGCTATCGGGGGTGGAGGCTTATCAATAGAACCTGACAACCTCCAGCTGGAACAATACATCCTTAAATTGGCAAACAAGGAAAAACCAAGAATTTGTTTTGTTCCTACAGCCAGCGGTGATGCTCAGAGCTACATCGACCGATTTGACACATCATTTGCACAATTACCCTGTACACCATCTCATTTATTATTATTTAGGCTGCAAACGGCTGACCTGAGGTCTTTCATTCTTGAGCAAGACATTATCTATGTAGGAGGAGGAAATACAAAAAACTTACTTGCTCTTTGGAGAGAGTGGGGACTTGACGGCATTATTAGGGAAGCCTGGGAACGTGGCATTATTCTTGCGGGCTGGAGTGCAGGCTCTATTTGTTGGTTTGAAGAAGGGGTAACAGACTCTATTCCTGGGGAGCTGACTGTGTTACCTTGCCTAGGGTTTCTCAAAGGTAGTAACTGTCCTCATTATGATGGAGAACCAGAAAGAAAACCTTCCTATCATCGACTATTATCGGAAGGACTGATTAGTGAAGGTTATGCAGCCGATGATGGAGTTGCTCTCCATTTTGTGGGAACTCGCTTGGAGAGAATCTTGAGTTCTCGTCCTTATGCCAAAGCTTATCGGCTGGAAAAAGTAGGTGAGACAGTTAAAGAAAGTTCGTTAGATCCAACATACTTAGGAGATATCCTAAACACGCCAGTTAAGTAGATTGTTTGCTTAGGAATGACGTGGCGATAAATTAGCAAAAGCATTACTACAGAAATATTTCTTTCGCTCTCAACAAGCCATGATGGACTTTCAGCAGATATTTGGTGCATCACCTGAAACAGAAGCCAGTGCTCCGGGACGGGTGAATTTGCTCGGCGAACACACTGACTACAACGATGGATTT
>DATNPI010000482.1:0-6059 GCA_036703325.1 Coleofasciculaceae cyanobacterium | reverse complement strand
CATTAAAGGGCTGAAGTATCAAATTGCCAGTTCCCGACACAGTTCTGGTAAAGTCAATTTCGTTTGCACTCAAAGTGAGGTTGTTAGTACCTGCGGCTAAAGTGTTGTTAAATATGAGGCTATTTGCGGCATTGATAGTAGTATTACCAATGAGATTGACTGGGTTGTTGAAGGTGTAGCTGTTGCCAAAGTAGTCACCTACCAGCAAGAGATTCCCTGTGCCGTTAATAGTTAAGATGCCTAGAGGCACACTGTTGCCTATCCCATTGAAAGTAATAGTGCCGATGCCTGAATTAAAGGTCAAGTTTTGCGCCCCAGCGGTTGTCCCGTTGATCGGGTTGTTGGAGGTAATATTGCCGCTGCCAGCTGTCCCTGATGTGGTGAAGGTAGTGGTGGGTTGAGTGAGTATTACACTGCCAAACAAGCTGATAGAGCTTCCAGTTCCCGCGTTGGCAGAGGCATCAATATCACCACCAAGCGTAATATTGCCAGCTCCAGCATTTAGTGTAACAGTTCCGGCCTTAGTAGCATTAGAAGCAGAAAAAGAAAAGGAATCGATCAGACCTATGGTAATGCCGCTGGCCGCAGACAGCGCGATCGCGCCGCCGTTTCCCTGATTAGCGAAAGACTGAAACTTTCCGGCGGAGGAGTCAATCTTCCCGGCTTTACTAATAATAGAAATCGTCGCTCCATTGCCATTACTGTTAGAAAAAGCCCAGACGTTACCTGTAGTAATGTCGCTTAAAGCATTGAAAATAATCTCTCCAGCATTGCCATCATCAGTGCCAGTGCTTGTAGTACCTGCGCTGGTATTGATGGAGCCTGTTTGACTAGTGAGGGTAATAGTCCCTCCATTCCCAATACCCCCAACAAATATGCCAGAAAATAGATCACCTGTCGTGATATTACCAACAGCATTAATGGTAATATTCCCTCCTTTAACGTTGCCAGCCCCAGAGGATAGCTCACCTGTGGTAATTAATCCAAGTGTACTGGTGAGGTTAATATTTCCACCATTTGTCTTGATAATTCCAGCCGTTATGTTGGCTCCTGAAATCGTTAGATTTCTCCCATTGGTCTGGATGGTGTCGGCTGGACTTTGCATGATAAAAGAGCCAACACCACTGTTATCTGCATCCGCCTGAAACGTAATCGCCCCGATGCCAGGGGCAAAGGTGAGGAAATTATCAGCTAAATCATTAATTGTGATGTTGTTAGTCGCTTGCAGGATAACATTGGCATTACCTGGTAGTGCTGCCAAAGCTGCTTCAGAAATTGTGAATGATGCAGCACCGCCATCTCCCAGCAAGATTTGACTATCTGTAAGTTGCCCATCATCTGGCGCACCCGCACCATTGACAATCGTGATATTCGTCGGGTCCAAGAGCAATGTACCCAAACTGCCATTCCCCGCCCTCAGGTCAACATTGCCTCGGAAAACCAGGTCTTGTTTACCAGATACCTCCACAAATCCACCAACGCCAGAGTTGTGTCCCCCACGGGCACTGATGTTGCCCTTGAACCCCATCACCTGATCTGCCCAGAGGATGACCCGACCTCCATTGCCGTTGCTCAACGCATCAGCATTAATCATCGAGTCATTACTAATAAACGTGCGTAAGGCATTCGGTACTGTCCCTGTACCTTGGTAATCGCCTCCAATCCGCACTAGGCCGCCGCCATCTAGACCCGAGGCATTGATATTGGCACCAATCACACCAACCCGATTACCCAAAACATTCACTGCGCCGCCTGTCCGCGGTAGAGGTGCAGTTTGCGCCCCAACGTTAGAGACATCAAGGGTGCCAGAAACAATTGCAGTTCCTGCTTCAGCAGGGATGACCATACCGGAAGTACTCAACTGCACTACGCCATCTGGGGAAACATTCAATCCCGTTGACCCACTTCCAGTACCCGTCAGCAGAGTCGGTAAATTTAGAGGAGTAATCCCCAACTGCTGCCCAGCCTTGTCACGAGGCAGTTGAATCTCTAAACTCAGCAGCGCTCCTGGTTGACTAATCTTGACTACATTCTCACCCGCTACAGCCGCGATGGTTATATTCCCAGAGGATGCCTTCAGTTGCCCAGTGTTGATCACACTACCACCAAGTAATGTTAAGTCCTGCCCTTGGGCAACTGCTAGATTACCAAAGTTGACAATTGCACCTGGCTGTAAAGCGTCAAAGGCAAACTGACTAGGAGTGCCGATTAAGGTCTGGTAGTTATTCTCACCGCTGGCATTAAACCAGTTATTGTCAAAACCAATACCGTTCGCGGTAGTGGCTGTGAAAGCAGCGGGTACGTTCAAGCTGGAATTAGCACCAAAGACAATTCCTGCTGGGTTCATTAAGAATAAATTGGACTTGCCTCCGCTGACTTGAATTAGACCATTAATAATCGAGGGATTACCACCCGTCACACGTCCTAAAATATTGCGAATTGAAGGATTCGACAGAAAATTGGCAATCTGACCCGAATCAAGTCCAAATTTTTGGAAACTTTGGAACAAATTAGCCCCATCGCTAGACAGGGTGCCTCCATGAATATTGAAGCTGTTGCCGTCTTGGGTGATGGCTGTGCCAGTACCGTCGGAAGCTGGCGTGATTTGAGCGAGTGCAGGGGAAGTAGCGTGAAGCGAGAGCGTTGCGGCTGTGAAGGCGCTAGCTATCCTAAGGGGCATCGCTTTGGTGAGCGAAAAAATGGCAAATAACCACGACTCATGGAACTGGGCAGATTTCACTGTGAAATGCTCCCTTTAGGATTCAAGTAGATAGCCTTATATCCAAATTATTGCGTTTTACCTCTATCAAAAGGCTAGGAAAAGTTAGGAAAAGTAATGAGTCCTTCCCTGCTTCGGTCGGTGTTACTGTGCCTCACAAATCAGAGTGAATGCCGCCGATTCTTTGGAGTTGGGGTGTGGTTTCAGGGTGGTGTAATACCCTCAGTGGATAATCTCTCCCCCTCTCCCGGCCCCCCCCTCTCCCCCTCATTTATGAGTCGGCAGTATAGACTTCACTCTAATTGGGTAAACTCCGCGTGAGCCTATGATGCTAGCATTGTGGCTGTTGAAAGCTTTAACACTCTGCTACTGATAAGGACACTGCAATTATGGCAATTTTTGAAACGTTAAAAGATGAACACGATCTTTTGAGGAGCCAACTCGCCCAAATACTTGATTTGCCCAATGACGCAAGGGTTGAGAAACAGGAGTGTTTGGAGGCGCTAAAAAAAACCCTCCAATCTCACACTCTCGCAGAAGAAGAAATTGTCTATGAAGTTCTTCTGCCTATAGAGGATTTAGAGTCTGAAGTGAGGGAGGGAATTGAAGAACACAGGCTTTCCAATCAACTTTTGGTCGAGTTAAACACTCTTGATGTCACCCAGGCACAATGGGAGCCTAAAGTAAAGGCGCTAAAAGATTTGCTGACTCACCACTTGAAAGAAGAGGAGGAAGAGCTTTTTGCGGAGGGGCGGAAAATTTTCAATAGCGAAAGGCAGAAAGAGCTTACAGAGCTGTATTTGCAGAGAAAAGAAGAAGCTTTAAAAGAAGATTCTTTGGTCAAAGAAACTCCGATGGAGGCAGAACTACAAAAAGATTGACCGAAAAGTATGAAGTATGAAGTATGAAAGTACTTTAAGCAATTGTTTAAAGACCCCTGAATTTATGGGGTTGTTTCATCCTTCATCCTTTACACTTCAGCATTCAGATTGACGGGAACTTTCAACGAAAAAAGCAGCAAGGTTCCCTTTAAGCTACAATCTGCGCCGATGCACATCACGAATTGGTAGCGTTGAGAGCGTGTAGAGTCTTTTCGGTTTACTAGGAGTGCGTTCGTGGTTTATCAGCTGGTTGGCAATCAGGTCTTGTGTGCATCTGCCCGCTTCAGCGCCTTGAGTAATGGTTTGGTTCGCCTTGAGTGGTCAGCCATCCGTCAATTTGAAGACGCTCCTAGTGTTTGTGCCCTTACTAGACCTGAATCCGTACCCTTCACAAATCTGTCCGTGACTGCGGAGGGAGTACTTTACCTAGATACCGAACTGCTCCAAATCGTCTACCGACCAGATAACGAACCCTTCAATGATGCCAACTTGCAAATCCACTGGACTTGTGGAAAGTACTCTGGCACTTGGATGCCTTCAGCAGTCGATATCGACAACCTAGGCGGCACTTTCACCAGTCTTGACCTCATCCACCGCAACTTTCAACCCACAGAAGTTCATCCGGCTTCGGTTTCTCAAAGCTATCCCCAAACTGCCGAATGGCTCTACACGCCTTTGAAAGCAGCCCACAAAAGTTTACGTGATCAAGGCGAAACTACCTACTTTGAAGAACCGCCTCTTTGGTACTTGGATGCCTTCCGCCGTGATAAACTCCCTCAACCCGTCCAGCAATTTCTCGAACAATGGCATCATTTTCCCCCTGGTTTAGTTAGCCGAAGTGGTTACTGTGTCCTCAATGATTCAACCAGTGCAGTAATAAAAGACGGATGGCTTGCCGAACGCTCTGACCCAGATGGACAAGATTGGTACGTCTTCGCTTACGGTCATAACTATGCACAAGTTCTTTCCGACTTTGTGCAACTGTGTGGTCGCATACCAATGCTGCCACGTTGGGCTTTTGGCGTCTGGTTCTCCATTTACGATCGCATGCAGGATGCCGATTACCGTCACCTAGTTGAACGCTTTGACGAACTAGAATTGCCCCTAGATGTCCTGGTTCTTGATGTCGATTGGCATGCCGGTTGGTGTGGCTGGGACTGGAATCAGGAATACTTCCCCGACCCTAAGGCATTTCTCCAGTGGGGGCACAGCATTGGATTGCACTTTGGTGCCAATGTTCACACTGAAGGAGTACCCGCACAAGAGAGTCACTTCCAAAGTTTATGTGAAGCACGGGGACTCGACCCCAACGAAGTTAAAGCCGGTAACGTCTTCCCGGTGAAGAACCCAACGGCTGACTGGATTTTTCATTCCTGGCACTCCGACACTACCCCGAAAGAAGCTGAACCTGAACAGGGTTGGTTGCTGTTTAATCTCGCTTCTCACTCAGAAGCAGAGTTGTTCATGCAGGAACTCCATCGTCCTCGTGAAGAGGATGGTATTGATTTTTGGTGGATTGATGGTTTTAGCGCCACTCATCCTGGTGTCAATTCCCAGTTGTGGACTAACCACGTTTATTTCACTCATCTGGAAGCAACTACTCAGCGTCGGCCACTCATTCTCTCGCGCACGGGTGATATTGGTTCACATCGCTACCCAGTGCAGTTCTCTGCTGATACCTATTCGCACTGGGAAGTCCTCCGGTTCCTGGTTGATTTCACGACAAGAGCGGGTAATGTGGGAGTGAGCTACTGGTCTCACGATTTGGGTGGATTCTTCGGTCATGTCCCAGGTGTCCCGATTATTGACCCAGAACTGTTTGTCCGCTGGATACAATTTGGCTGTTTTTGTCCGATTGTTCGGTTGCATTCAGACCACGGTCGGCGTGAACCTTGGTACTACGGACAATGGGTACTGGAATCGGTGCGTAAGGCTTTCCACTTGCGAAGCCAACTAGTGCCCTACCTTTATCACACCAGTCGAGACACCTATGATACTGGTCTCCCCTTATGCCGTCCTATGTACCTTGCTTATCCTGAGGACAAGGAATCTTACCAGGTACCGACGCAGTATCTATTGGGCGATCGCTTGTTAGTGGCCCCCGTAGTCGAAGCGGGTGGCTACCGCTCAGTATACCTACCTACTGGTGGTTGGTGGGAACGCTCAACAGGTCAATTCTATTCAGACTCTAAGCACTTGAAGCTGTTCGCCCGTTTGGATCAGGTGCCACTGTTCGTCCGTGCCGGAGCGATTCTCCCACTGTCAGAGGTTTCCCGCCGAGTCGGGACGGCACCACCGACAACTCTCATTCTGGAAGTCTATGCGGGGGCTGAGGGTGAACTGGACTTTTACGAAGATGACGGTGAAAGCCTAAGCTACCGTACCGATGTGGGTAGCCGCCGCCTTTTTACACAACGACGTGAGGGTGATAGTCATATTCTTATCTGTGACCCAGTCCG
>DATNPI010000452.1:0-2533 GCA_036703325.1 Coleofasciculaceae cyanobacterium | reverse complement strand
ATGATGTGGAAGCGCTGCGGCGAGTGCTGCAAGACCCAAACCTGGGGGGGTTTGATGTGGTTGAACCACTGCTTAATCCTGACCCATTTGCCATGCAGGATGCCATAGAGAAGCTGTTTGCCGAGTGCCAAAAGGATGACCTGGCATTGCTGTTTTTCTCCGGTCATGGCATCACTGATGATAATGGCAGGCTCTTCTTGACTACTTGCCTTACCAATGAAAAGAGGTTTAAAGCAACGTCAGTGCCAGCTAGTTTTGTACATGATGTGATGAATGAAAGCCCCTGTCAACGTCAGGTAGTCATTCTCGACTGTTGCTACAGTGGTGCTTTCAAGGAGGGGTGGCAGTCTAGAAGTGCTGGCACTATTGATATCAAGCAGCAGTTAGCTTTAGGGAGTAAAGGACGAGCAGTTCTCACGTCTTCAAATGCATTGCAAAAGTCGTTTGAGCATGAAGGTTCTGGAATTTATACCCGTTACTTGGTTGAGGGAATTGAGACGGGTGTAGCAGACGGCAATGGCAATGGCACAATTTCTATCCAGGAATTGCACGAGTATGCCAAGGAGAAGGTGCAAGAAGCCAAGCCAGCGATGACACCAGAGATTCATACGCACAAGGAAGGCTTCAATATTCTCCTAGCTCAAGCTCGCAGAAAACCGGAGGCAGACTATCGCAAGCTTGTTGAGCGCTATGCCAGTCATGGAGAAATTTCTTTCGTTGCTCGTGAGATTTTACAGCAAAAGCAGAAAGAGATTGGAATAACAGATGGGCTAGCGGCTGAAATTGAAAGCCAAGTTCTAGAACCTTACCGCAAGCGTTTAAAAAATTTAGAGCGTTATAGAGAAGCGTTTAAAAAGGCTGTCGAAGATCGGTATCCTTTAGCTCAAAAAACTCGTGATGAGTTGAAGGATCTTCAATACGTTTTTGGCTTGAGAGATCAAGATGTAGAACTGATTCAAGAACAGATTACTGCTGATAAAGAAGCGGAATATCAGCAGCAACAGGAAGCACAGAAACAGCCGTCTACTCCCAAAATCTCATCCAAACCACTAGCTGAAGCTGATGACCTCAGTTCTGACAAAGGCGTAGACTACACCAAGCTGCGCGATTTACTGGCACAAGGGAAGTGGCAGGAGGCGGATGAGGAAACTTTGCTCGTGATGCTCAAGGTAGCGGGGCGAGAGCAAGAAGGCTGGCTGAGAGTCGAAGATATAGAAAACTTTCCTTGCACAGACCTCCGCACAATTGACACTCTCTGGGGAAAATATAGCAATGGACGCTTCAGCTTTAGTGTGCACAAGCGCATTTGGGTAAGTGTTGGGGGAACTCCTGACGCTGATTATGAAACTTTTAATCGGTTGGCTGATCGCATTAAATGGCGTGTGAATAACTACTGGTTACCCTACGCTCAGTTAACCTTCACCAAACACGCCCCAGAGGGACATCTCCCTTCTAAGAACATCTTACGGATGGATGGGTTGAAGAATTGGTCGTGGCGTCTATGGGTTGCTCTTCTCTCGCGTCGAGACTTGTAAACCTTAACATCTAAGGGTTTTCGGTTTTTGTAAAGATTGGATGCAGAGACGATTTCCACGAACCCACGCCAGTTCTAGCTTTCCGATACCTGGCACTGCCGAGAGCATTGCCCCTGCCCCACCTGCTGATTGTAACAATTGGCAAAGACAAACTTCTCAGCAACCTGCTGTACCTGCGAGTCAGGTGTCTCCCACTGCGCCCAAGGAAAAGCCATCTGTCCCGGTGAAGACTTCTTCGGTTTCCCCTTGTTAATCTGAAATCCCGCTAACAACCGACTCCCCCAATGGTTTCTTTTCTCAGGTTTGGGTTGAGGGCGATATTTTTTACAGTCATGATATCTCGGATTAGGATATCCAATGAGCGAGTGGATAGGATTTAGAATTAGTCATATTTAAGACTAGGCGAATGGAATTCGCGTCTACAAAAACGAAGTCCGCCTACGCGGACTAACGAAAAAACAAGAATTTTAAACCCACGTAGGCGGGTTTTGTTTGTATAGCTGCGGTTTCAACCCCCAAGCGACCCACTAGGCATTTCCCAATTAGAAAACACCGATTTATTCCGATGGTGAAATGCTTGATTTCTAACGTAGTTAGCCACAGTACCAATATCGTTATGGCTGACCGTAAATGCTCCATAGCTGCCTTGCCATTTGAAGAATTCACCAGATTTGATTTTATGAGTAATTAAATGAGAGGAGCTACCCTTAATATTTTTGATTAGGTCAGACACGCTTAAAGTCGGTGGAATCCCTGCCAATAAATGTACATGTTCTTCAATACCACCAATAGCAATTACCGTGCCTCCTAATTGATGGCACTGCCCAATAATTGATGCATAGATAACTTCCTGAATATCTGGTGTAATCAAAGGCAATCTATCCCAAGTTGCCCAAACGCAATGAACATACAACTGCGTGAAATTTGCTCTCATGCTTCTTTAACCCGCGTAGGCGGGTTTCGGTTGTGTAGCTGCGGTTTCTAACCGCCAAGCTTAT
>DATNPI010000449.1:0-5697 GCA_036703325.1 Coleofasciculaceae cyanobacterium | reverse complement strand
CCACCTGAATTACAAATAGGCTGTAACCCTTATTCAGAGGTATTTGAGCTGAATTTCCCCTTAGCAATGTTCCGAATTAACGCTCATTGATCATTATTGCAATTATGCTACCTAACAATGACCCTACCCGAAAAATTGAGCGTGGTTATCCTAATTTAGATATTATCAAGGAATCCATAAAAGCCCTATATAAACACCTACCCAATCAGAGAATTGAGGAGTTTAAAAATAGCATTGAACCTAATGCTGTATCTATAGATTACGCCGATGATATCACTATTGCTGTTCATAAGCTGGCTAGTAAAATTGCACAACATCTACATCTTCCAGTAGGAAGTATTCTAGTCAATTTTCGTATTAGCTTACAGTATGCAGGACAAGTTGAGCTGACAGACCAAAACGATTACTTAATTGATTTGCATGAACGTTACCGTGAAGATCAACGTGACATAGCAGCAATCCTGGCTCATGAAATTACCCATGTGTTCCTGCATCGCACAAAACTAGGATTTCCAACGACACAGGACAATGAAATCCTTACGGATACTGCCGCAGTCTATCTCGGTGTTGGATGGACATGCCTAAATAGTTTCCGAATAATGGTTGAGGACTTACCTATTACTGGTGTTGTTGGTTCTACAAACATGACTATCATGCAGGCTTCAAAGGTCGGATATCTTACGCCAGAAGAATTTGGATATGTGCTGGCTAAACGCTCTCTAGTCTTCAAAGAGAAAATAGATAGATGGTTGACACTACAAGCTCGTGAGATGTATCAAGTTGGTCTGCGAATGGCAATGGCAGATTATAGGTGTCCGCCGTTACGTAGTTGTGGTCTTTGGAGACGGATGCTTTATTACTGGTATCGTTGGCGCGTGAGTAGATTGGGAATTAGAGGCAGTTCAGTTACCTTCAAGGGCTACCAACTTGAGCTATCCGGCAGCACAATAAAGGTCAGGTTTGACTGTCCAGTATGCTTTCAGAAATTACGTGTTCCAGCTTATAAGGGAGCGATAAAAGTTGAGTGCAGTGTTTGCAAAACTACTTTGGATTGTAGAACCTAGTTAGGCGGATATGGACTGGTTTAAACCCTGGCATTTGGGCAGTTGACGGATTAATTTGATGAGAGTTCTGTTAGTCGAAGATGAGCCAGCTTTAGGGGAAGCTATCAAGCGAATGCTGAACCAGGAGAAGTATGTGGTTGACTGGGTTCTAGATGGTACTGAAGCATGGGACTATCTAGAAAACCAGTGGACGCAGTATACGCTAGCTATCTTCGACTGGTTGCTTCCAGGATTGTCAGGGTTAGAGCTGTGTAAACGACTACGGGCACAACAAAGTCCTCTGCCCGTCTTGATGCTCACAGCAAAAGACAAAATGGAAGATAAGGTAGCTGGGCTAGATGCTGGCGCAGATGACTATCTGGTGAAGCCGTTTGGCATGGCAGAACTGCTGGCACGATTGCGGGCTTTGCAGAGGCGATCGCCTCAGTTCCAACCTCAACAGCTGACTGTTGGGAGCCTCACTTTAGATTACGGCAGCAGCACAGTTTTTTTTCAAAACCTATTGGGCGATAAGCGGGTTATTCCCCTAACGGTTAAGGAATTCCAGCTGCTGGAGTATTTCATGAAGCACCCAAATCAGATTCTTACCCGTGACCAAATTCGGAATCGGCTGTGGGAAACGAGTGCAGAACCGATGAGTAATGTGGTGGCGGCTCAAATCCGTCTCTTGCGACGCAAACTGGCGGTTTCGGGCTACGAACACCTGATTGAAACCGTGTATGGCATCGGATATCGCCTCAATCCGGCTCATGAATCAAAATAAATTATTTAACCGGACTCGCTGGCGATTGGCTCTTTGGTATGCGATCGTCATGGGTTTCATTTTAAGCCTGTCTGCACTCGGACTCTACAAAGCGATCGCCCATGCTCATTGGGTAGCCCTAAACCGCGAGTTGGAGTCTGTGGCAGGGACGCTACATGACAGCCTTGAACTGAAACTGGAGCAACCCGGACGCTTGGAGCCAGTTGTAGAGCAGCTTTTACCCAATCTTTGTCTAGCAAGAGCCAGATGTATTAAAGAGCCGTTGAGTTCCCAACGCCATGTTCTAAGCGCCATTAACCAAGGCAACTACTATATCCGTTTATTTGACAGTTCAGGACGGCTGATTGCCATAGCAGGTGTTCATCCAGATGGATTGTCCCAAGTCTTAAACAAGGAACTCTGGCAAACCCTACAAGACAGCCAAGGAAACCTTTACCACCAAATTTCCCTATCGCTGCATACCCAAGACAATCGAGATTGGGGGTACTTTCAAGTAGGGCGGAGTCTCAAAGACTTCAACGACTACCTCGATAATGTGAAATGGATTTTGAAGTTGGGATTGCCAACGACAATGATTTTGGTAGGCGCTGCCAGCTGGTGGTTAGCCGGGTTGGCGATGCAACCAATTTACCGCTCCTATAGACAGATAGAACAGTTTACAGCCGATGCTGCCCACGAGCTGCGGACACCTTTAGCGGCTACACAGGCGACAGTCGAATCAACGCTCGCGATGCCTCACCTGGATGAAAAAGAGGCGCGGGACATCCTAAAAACTATAGAGCGTCAGAATCGGCGGCTAATTCAGCTGGTTGCTGATTTGCTGTTCTTGGCTCGTCTGGATAGACAACCTGTGCCAGTACGACGCCAATGTTGCCTGAATGATGTTGTCAGCGACTTAGTAGAAGAATTTGAAGAGCTGGCGTTTGCAGCAACTGTGACGCTGACTTGTTCGGTACCGGGGCATCAGCCACTGTTAGTTGTCGGTGATGAAGAGCAGCTTTATCGTCTGGTTTCTAACTTAATTGTCAATGCTATCCAATACACGCCGACTGGCGGTGCGGTAACGGTTGTTTTAAACCGCAGCGACCAGCAGGCTCTGGTTCATATCCAAGATACAGGGATTGGCATTGCACAGGAGGAGCAGTCTCGGATTTTCGATCGCTTCTATCGAGTGAATAGCGATCGCTCTCGCAGCACAGGTGGGTCGGGATTGGGGCTTGCGATCGCACAGGCGATCGTTCAGGCACATCATGGTAGTTTACAAGTGCAGAGTGAATTAGGCAAAGGTAGCACTTTCACCGTTCGATTGCCGTTGACTGAAACGAGTCCAAGGAAAGCAACTTAGGAGTCGTCCCAAAATTACTCCTTCGGAAAGAGAATATCTGGTTCGTTGTCAGTTGTTAGTTGTTAGTTCCTTGGTAACCGAAATAGCCCAGTTGTTTTTGGACTGAATTTTATATCATACTTCTTATTCAATGGCAACAGAGGAATAATTTCTGGAAAGTATAAACTAATACAGCAAAGGATTTCTAGCTGAGGATGGCAAACTCTGTGGTTGTGCTTTAGCTTTTGGAGGGTAGAATAATCCCCATTGCTTACAACTAAGTCACAAGAAAAACTGCGTGCAATCAAATCTCATCGAGTTAAACAATCCTTCCGGAAAGGATGTACCGAATCATGGACGCTCAGAACTTCCTTTCACCCTACAAGAACTAAAATCGGCTATTCCGGCTCATTGCTTTGAGCCATCACCCTGGAAATCACTTTTTTACTTCTTCCTAGACATCTCAATCATTGGCCTTCTCTATGGGGTGGCCTTTTTTTTTGACTCTTGGTGGGTTTGGCCAGTGTTCTGGCTGATGCAGGGCACCATGTTTTGGGCGCTATTTGTCGTCGGACACGATTGCGGTCACGGTTCCTTTTCCAAGAAGAAATGGCTCAATAATCTTATTGGGCATCTATCTCACACGCCAATTCTTGTGCCCTACCACGGCTGGCGCATCAGCCACAGAACTCACCATCAAAACACCGGAAACATCGATACGGATGAAAGCTGGTATCCCGTTACTGAAACCAAGTATCGGAATATGCGCTGGTGGGAAAAGCTATTGCGCTTCGAGGTATTGCTGTTTGTCTACCCGCTTTATCTGTTTAAACGTTCTCCTGACAGGGAGTCAGGCTCTCACTTTCTCCCCAGTAGCCCACTGTTTCGACCTTCTGAGAAGTGGGATGTAATCACCAGCACCATCCTTTGGACTTTGATGGTTGGTTTTTTAGGCTTGCTGACTTATCAGTACGGCTGGTTGTTTCTGCTGAAATACTATCTCGGCCCCTACGTAGTTTTTGTGGTTTGGCTTGATTTGGTTACCTTTTTGCACCACACAGAATCAGACATTCCCTGGTATCGCGGCAATGACTGGTATTTTCTCAAAGGTGCTCTCTCTACAGTTGACCGCGACTATGGCTTTATCAATGAGATTCACCACAACATTGGCACCCATGTCGCTCACCATCTGTTCCTCAATATGCCTCACTACCACCTAAAAACGGCGACAGAGGCAATTAAACCGATTTTGGGGGACTACTACCGAAAAACCGACAATTCCATTTTCAAAGCGTTCGTGCGTTCCTGGCGCAGCTGCCATTTCGTACAGGACAAGGGAGGGATGGTTTACTACAAACCCAAAACTGAACTGGAAAAAGGCTGATTAGCCAATTCTTAACTCTCATCAGGATAAGCCATCTTTAAGCAGCTGCCCCTGCGAAGTCAATCACTCTCAAGGGATGTAGGTGTTTTAGGATGGCTTTTTCTTTGCCAAGAGCGTTTGTCGTTGCTGCCAGATGGCTTCGAGTCGAGAGAGCGATTCTTCTGTATATCGTTGGGCTTCTTGCAGGATGAGTGACCACAGAGCATTGAGGGTTTCCAAGTTTGGGCAGAAACGGATGAGGGTACGGCAAGCGGCAATCCACTGCTCTAGTTTGCGGTAACTGATGAAGTAGCCGCCCAATCCTTGGATATGCACCCAGAGGATGTTATGCCATTTTTCCCAGTTGAGGATGCGCTCTGGGTTAATTTTCAGGTGTTTGGCGATTTGCTTGAGGGTGATGACAAAGGTTTGGGGGTTGATGCGGTGGCGTAGCGGTTGCATGGCTGTGCTGGATTGAGACGCTATTGCGAGAGATGCGATCGCTTTGATTCAGAGCTTGCACCACGCTGCTCACCCGCCAGGGATTCAAATCCCTGGCTAATAGCTCAAGTCCTCTTCAGAGGGCTAAATGCTGACCATACTTGAGTTTCAGTCCATTTCAATGGACTTGAGCTATGAGCCGTGGAATTAATTCCACGGCGGGGGAAAGCGAAGACCGAAAAGGATGCAAGCTCTTAGTTGTAGAGATTAATCAATGCGGACGCGACGGCTGAGGATGCTGACCACCTCACCGGGATTTTGGGTCGGCTGTGGCTTGCTCCATTCGCTGACTTCGGCGTAGCCGAGACGGTAGAAGTTGTGAATGGTGCTATTGACGACTTTGGGAGAACTGATGACCAGGATTTTCAAGGGGACTCGGTTGGGTTCTGATGAGGTGTTGGCTGGGTCAGGAGTTTCCGGGTCGGGGGTTTGGTCAGAGTCGGGAATAAAGTCTTGAGTCATTAGGGTTTACCCGCTTTTATAGCAGCAGTGATGTTTACAATCGCAAACATTGTTCATCTTATCAGAATGTCCGCAATTGTAAACATTTACTTGGTCATGAGCCTCTGACACCATAGAAACCATGCGAAAGGCAGGAAAGGCTCTAAGGCAGGTGTTAGAAGCCCACGGCATTAGCCAAAATAAGTTGGCAGTGGCAATGGGGATTGGGCGATCAACAATT
>DATNPI010000429.1:0-16636 GCA_036703325.1 Coleofasciculaceae cyanobacterium | reverse complement strand
GCACAGGAGAATGTTACTACAGTTGAAGCTAACAGGTACAATCCCGGAATGATAAGCTAACAAATGATTTAAAAACTATGTAGGGTAAAGATTTAGATGACTGGTTCAACCCAGGTTCCTTATTTATTACGGGCGGCTCGTGGTGAAGTGTTAGACCGTCCGCCGGTGTGGATGATGCGGCAGGCAGGTCGCTATATGAAGGCTTATCGGGATTTACGAGATAAGTATCCAAGTTTCCGCGAGCGATCAGAAATTCCGGAAGTGGCAATTGAAGTATCGTTGCAACCTTGGAAAGCGTTTCAGCCAGATGGGGTAATTTTGTTTTCGGATATTGTGACGCCGCTACCCGCGCTGGGCATTGATATGGACATTGCTGAAGGCAAGGGACCAATTATTCACCAGCCAATTCGTAGCCAGGAACAAGTTGACCAACTGCGCTCTTTGGAACCAGAGGAATCGTTACCATTTATTCGGGAAATTTTGCAGGCGTTGCGGCAGGAAGTCGGGAACAATGCAGCCGTGCTGGGTTTCGTTGGTGCGCCTTGGACGCTAGCGGCTTATGCGGTTGAGGGCAAAGGCTCCAAAACTTACTCGATCATTAAGGGGATGGCGTTCTCAGAACCTAAGCTGCTACATCAATTACTGGGTAAACTGGCAGATGCGATCGCTATCTATGTCCGTTATCAAATTGATAGCGGTGCCCAGGTAGTACAAATGTTTGACTCGTGGGCCGGCCAACTGAGTCCTCAAGACTATGAGACTTTTGCTTTACCGTATCAACAGCGAGTGGTGCAGCAAGTCAAGAAGACTCATCCAGAGACACCCCTAATCCTCCTTGTCAGTGGCAGTGCTGGTGTTCTAGAACGGATGGCACAGTCCGGGGTCGATATTGTCAGTGTAGACTGGACAGTAGATATGGCAGAGGCGCGACAGCGATTGGGTGCTGACGTTAAAGTGCAGGGAAATATGGACCCTGGTGTGTTATTTGGGTCGCAGGATTTTATCCGCGATCGCATTCTTGATAACATTCGCAAAGCAGGCAACCAAGGTCATATCTTCAATCTTGGTCATGGTGTCTTACCTGGAACCCCAGAAGATAATGTGAGGTTCTTCTTTGAAACCGCCAAGCAAGCTGATCAATTACTGACCGTTCACGCCTAATTTCCCATGCCAATACCTGTACTTTCAACCGAATCATGACCCTAGGGATTTAGGATTGAAGAAGAGCCGATGCAAGGATTTCAGTCAGTAAGCACGAGTTTAAAGCCTTTGGCTAAAAGCTACGTCCCTGGTAATCAAACCACCCTCTGACAAAAATCCTTGCATCGTAAATCCAAAATCTTCAAGCTCTCTGGATTTCTCTCTGTGTGAATCAATCCAAAATCCAAAATCCAATATCCAAAATCCCATGACCACCAAGCGGATTTTTTTGACGGGTGCCAGTGGTTGCATTGGCCAGTATATAACTGAAGCGTTGATTCAGGAAACCAATCATGAGTTGTATCTGTTGGTCAGAAACCCGGCTAAACTGGGCGTTGACTGCACAGCTCGTCCTGGCATCACAATTTTGCAAGGAGACTTGCGCCAGATTGAACGCTATGATGACCTGCTCAAGACGATGGATGTGGCAATTCTGGCAGCAACGGCTTGGGGAGGGTCACAGGAATCATTTGATATTAACGTTGTCAAGACCATCCGGTTGATGGAAATGCTCGACCCTAGTGTTTGTGAGCAGGTAATTTACTTTTCTACAGCCAGTATTCTGGATCAGAATAACAATTTACTAAAGGAAGCTGGTCAATTGGGGACGGATTATATCCGTTCTAAGTACGATTGTCTGGGGCGATTATCAAAATTGGCGATCGCTCCGAAGATTACTACGCTGTTTCCCACCTTAGTACTAGGGGGAGACGCCAACAAACCCTACTCCCATCTTTCTTCTGGCATTGCAGATGTCGTGAAATGGGTTGATATAATTCGCTGGTTCAAAGCGGAGGGTAGTTTCCACTTTATCCACGCACGAGATATTGCTCAGGTGGTGCGATACCTGATTGACCATCCCTTCGCCTATGATGTGACTGAAGAAACCGAAGTGATGTCTCCCAGCCGATTGGTCTTAGGAAATCAGCGATTGACCGTCGATCAAGCGGTGGAAGAAGTTTGTGCCTATCTGGGTAAGAAAGTTTATTACCGCATACCCTTATCCATGGCGCTTGCCGATTTATTTATTGTTTTATTCCAGATTCAGATGGCGGCATGGGATCGGTTCTGTCTCAACTATCGACATTTTTCCTATCAAAACCCTGTCAATCCAGAGACGTTTGGTTTATCAACTTACTGCCGTACCTTCACGGATGTTCTAAAAGTCAGTGGTATTCCTGGAAGAAATAGCCAAAATTAAGAGATTCTCGGCAACAGCAACAGCGATCGCAATACTCTATATATCACTATTGCGGTTGGTCTTGTTGTTGAGTAGTATCTTCAGAAATCGCCTGACGCGCCGCCTTAGTATCAGCATTTGTCTTTTCCCAGATTCTCTGTAACAGTTCCTCTTTGTCCAATCCAGCACTAATAGTGGAGAGGTCTTTGCCTTTAACCACTGCTTTTGCCTGTGCTTCAATGTCCGAATATTTGGCAAATATACCTGAGAGAGCCTTGCCTCGGCATTGGTGCAGTTCCTCGTAACCCTCAATGCGATCGCACTGCCACAACCTTAACGCTAATTGGTGCCCTTCGAAGGCTGACTTCACAGCAGCTACTGCCTTAGCTTCACCCTTAGTTTTTTGAACGACAGGCACTGTCTCGGCAATTATGTCTGAATAGCCCTTATAGTTGATGCCGTCTTTAATTTTTGTCTGTAACATTTGCAGCTCTTTGATAGCTGCTTTGAGGGTAGTGGTGTCTGGGGTAGGGGTATTTGATGGGGTGGGTGAGGATTGAGTTTGTGGGGATTGAGAGGTACAGCCCAGGAAGAGGGCAGAAGCAGTTAGGGTGATTGCTAGCTTCAGTAGTTGTTGCATAGGGCTGTCTTTGTGTCAACGACTATTTACTTCAACCTGAGTTCGCTCTAAAAATCCGGATAACGGGAGAAGGTGTAATACACAAGACTTACGCACTCGCCTCTAAATCCCAAAGGCGATCGCAAAATCGCGATGAATTTAACAAATTCAAACGTTGGTGGCTTGGCTATCTGCTTGCCCATTTTGAGCAAGCATAAGTAATAGCTGCTAGTTAAAAATGACGTTAATCACCAGATTTTTGCCATCCGCAAGGCGAATCCTGGTAGCACTGGATCGCCGCTTACTGTTTCGGGATTATCCAAGATTTCAGGTTCTTGATTGGGGCGGTAGATGTAGACTTTTCGGTTTTTGCGATCAATCAATAATCCGAGCGATGCACCGTTATCAATATATTCCAGCATTTTGTCTTGCAATCCACTGAGGGTATCGCTCTTAGAACGTAACTCAATCACAAAGTCTGGACAAATCGGTGCAAATGAGGCTTTTTGTTCCTCACTTAAGGCATTCCAGCGCTCTAGTTTAATCCATGATGCATCGGGGGAGCGGGTTGCCCCATTGGGCAAGGTAAAGCCTGCACTGGAGTCAAACGTTTCACCTGTTCCATCTTGTTCTGCCCAGTTCGCAAGTTGTTGAGCAATTTTAATGTTTCGATTACCTGTATCTGAAAAAGCTGGTGGCATAATGATAACTTCCCCACTAGCACTACGCTCAATTCTCAAATCGCGATTGGCTTGACAGAATTCGTAGAACTGTTCAACACTCATCGATTTGATAGAAGGAAGATTGACCGTCAATGGAACGCTTTCAGTTTGAATTAATAGCGTCGTCATTCTTTGTCCCTCGTTTTGTTAGAGAGTGGAGCAAGCACAGGCTACCTTGAGTTTATACGCTCTTAACTTTAGCTGTGGAGGCGATAGCGAAGCGCTGCTGCGTACTCCGTTGGAGAACCCGATTAGAGGTATGCCCGAATACAGACAGACGCAATTGTGGCCACCACGACTTCTATTCCGGTTCAGCACAGGAGTATGGTAAAAACACAATTGATCGACCCTTCAGGGGATTGAGTTATGTCGAAAAACCGCCCTCCAAACCACGATTCCTTGCGCCTTACCCAACAAGAGCGTGCCAACCTGAAACGCGCTGCCGATTACACCTCAGTGCAGTCTTTACCAGAAATCTGGCCCCTTACCGCCCAACGGTTTGAGAACGTTGTTGCCTTAAAAGACCCTCACGCCGTCGGAGCGCACGGCGCTCCCCCCTCAACCCTGACTTATGCCCAGTTGTACCAGCAAATTCAGCAATTTGCTACCGGGTTGCAGGCAGTAGGCTTCCAACCAGAATTCGATGAAACAGGTATCCCTACCCGTATTGCCCTGTTTGCCGACAACAGTCCCCGATGGCTGATTGCTGACCAAGGCATCCTAACAGCAGGTGCCGCAAACGTCGTGCGTAGCTCTCAAGCAGAACGCGAAGAACTGCTCTATATACTGGCAGATAGCGGTAGCATCGGTTTAGTAGTAGAAGACCTCAAAACTCTGAAAAAGTTAGGCGGCGATCGCCTTAATTCCTTGCCAATTCAGTTGGTGATTCTACTCTCCGATGAAACGCCCCCTGAAACCGAAACGTTAAAAATTTTAAACTACTCCCAGTTGGTAGCAGCTGGTGCATCCCACCAATTAAAGCCAGTTACCCAAAACCAGCAAACGTTAGCAACGCTCCTCTACACTTCTGGTACCACAGGCCAACCTAAGGGCGTCATGCTAACGCATGGCAACCTGCTGCATCAGGTTACAGGCTATGGTGCCATATTGGTACCTGAACCGGGCGATCATGTCCTTTCTATCCTCCCTAGCTGGCACGCTTATGAGCGCTCAGTGGAGTATTTTCTCCTCTCTCAGGGTTGCACCCAGATTTACACTAATCTACGCAACGTTAAGAAAGACCTAAAAGAATTCAAACCTCGTCTAATGGTAGGTGTGCCACGACTGTGGGAATCCATTTACGAAGGTGTGCAAAAGCAGTTCCGCGAGCAACCTGAGAGTAAGCAGCGATTAGTGAAAAACTTCCTCTCGTTGAGTCAGCGCTACATTGAAGCGCGGCGTCTGTCGCAGGGGTTGAGCTTAGACCACCTCAACCCATCAGCTATCCAGCGTCTTAATGCGGGCGTCCAGGCAGCTGCCCTGTGGCCTGTTCACCAACTAGCAGACAAATTGGTCTATCAAAAAATCCGCGAGGCAACAGGCGGACAAGTCAAGCAATTTATCAGTGGTGGGGGTTCCCTAGCCAGACATTTGGATAATTTTTTTGAGATTATCGGTGTAGAAATACTGGTGGGCTACGGTTTAACAGAAACATCTCCCGTGACCAACGTGCGGCGTCCCTGGCATAACCTGCGCTTTTCGTCTGGCCCACCTATGCCTGAAACAGAAATCCGAATTATTGACCCGGAAACCCGCAAACCCTTACCTCAAGGACAGCGTGGCTTGGTTATGGTGCGAGGCCCACAGGTGATGCAAGGTTATTATAAGAAACCAGAGGCAACGGCAAAGGCGCTCGACTCAGAGAGTTGGTTTGATACCGGCGATTTGGGTTGGGTAACATCCCAGAATGACTTAGTGTTAACGGGTCGGGCAAAGGATACGATTGTTTTGACCAATGGGGAGAATATCGAGCCACAGCCGATTGAGGATGCCTGTTTGCGGAGTCCTTATGTAGACCAGATTATGCTGGTCGGTCAAGATCAGCGATCGCTCGGTGCGTTAATTGTTCCCAATCTCGAAGCCCTCCAACAATGGGCGGCTTCTCAAAAACTCGACTTGCGTCTACCAGAGCAAATTGCGGAACATGAAACAAGTAACCCGAAAGAGGCGGTACAGACAGCAATTGACCTTGATAGTAAAGAGGTTCAGAACCTGTTTCGCGCTGAATTGAACCGGGAAGTGCAAAATCGCCCTGGTTACCGCCTTGATGACCGCATTGGCACGTTTAAGTTGATTCTTGAACCGTTTTCCCTTGAAAATGGCATGATGACTCAAACTTTGAAAATCCGACGACCCGTAGTCACGGAACACTATCGCGATATCATTGACGGGATGTTTGCCTAATTTAGGTTAAAAAGTGATAGGTGGGAAGGTAAGCGGTGTGTTGCTACAACCTTCTCTCCCTAACCTTTGTTTATCCTCTGGAGTACAGACCTTTAAACCTTCAGATCTTCTGGTACTTAACGCAACGTATATGGACGAATCAAACATACTCTTAAAGCGACCGGTCAATATCAAAGCCATTGTGACGCCTCGATGGAAGGAGGAGGTTCAGCAACAACTTCAGACGCAAATTAACCAAATTGATGGTCAGCTGCAACAGCTAGATTTGCAAGGGCAGCGAGCGATCTCAGAAATTCAAAAGCAAAGTCTCCAACCCCCTGGCCCCCAGGTAACGCAACAAATCGAAAGTATTCAAATTCAGGTCAATCAAAAGAAAAGCGAACTGCTAGAGCAGAAAAATCAGCAGCTACAGCAACTGCAACAAGTGCAGATGCTTGAACTTGACCAGGAAGTTAGTCAAGGTCAGATGGAAAGCTATTTCCGCGTCGAACCGGGAGATAACTTGGTGCGTAAAATGAACGTCGAAATTCTTCTACGTGATGGAATTGTGGAAGAAATTCGCGGCGATATCTAGTCAACTGAAGGATGAAGGATGAAGGCTGAAAATAGCCCAGCCAGAAAGAGAGCGGGGCTTGTACCGGAATCTTTCCTTACTTTTTCATCCTTCATCCTTTTTGATCCATTTTTCAAGGTCATCTACAAGCAAAGTTCTGTTGTCCAATCTTGAGAACCTCGTCCCGGTTGACACTTTACCTGGGAACCAGCCCACACTAGTTTCCACTGCTTGCTAGTTTGGGCTGATTTTGAGGTCGTCACTAATTCAGCGCGGTATCTAATCTCTCTAACAGAGTCATCTGCCACACCAGTTTGGGTGATAGTAACGACAGCCTGATCGGATTGAGGATAATCCACTTTTACGTCTCGTGAACCGCCTTCTGATTCAACGTCACCGAGGGCTGAAAGAGCGATCGCTTTTGGGTCATCGCCAACGAGAGCATCAGCCTTGGCAATCTTGGAGAGCGACATCGGTTTGTAGTTTTCTCGATTAGCCTGTGCCTTAGCAGTGGTAGCCTTAGCTTCTGATTTGTCTTGGCGTAATGTTTGGCTATATTGTCTAGTCGTTGACGGACTAGCAGAAGACGTTTTTTCTGGATTGGGTGAGTCTGTAGCAGCAGTCTGTGTCGGTTCAGGGCGATTGCTGATGTTACTGCAAGCACTCAGCGTCATTGCCGCACCTAGGAACACGAGGAACATTTTCGACTTCATTGAGTGTTTGCCCATACGCTTCACCATTGGGTCTTAACCTGTGTTTACAAAGTCCTGAGTCGGAGAGTGGGGAAGGAACAAGGCTCAGGACTCTCCAGCAGAGTCGGGTAATAGCCGCTCCCCTTGATAGGAAAGATTATTAAGCTTGTTCTTTCTTCAATTGCACTTCCAAAGTGTGCTGAGTTGAAAGTAGTTGTGTGTTGAATAACTCACTCTATACTTCTTTCTTCTCCCTCAGCGCTATGACCTCAGGACTAAAGTTGTGTGGAACTCTCCAAACATAGACCGTGTTCTTCATTCAGATTGCCCACTGTTGGGAAGAGACCATATCCCAGGACTGAAACTTTAATCTTTATACTTCACACTTCTTTAATTAAGTAGAACTCTTGGCGAGTCTTGCTGCCAGATGTTAGAAATGGCCTGTAGGGCGAAGCTTCTCCTAGAACTGTGCCTAGTTCCATAGTTCCAGAGTCGTTCCTCAAGCTACAATGCAATCTGGCAAAAGTTCTTGCTACCTCACGCTCTCGTTAATTCGGATATACCACCCCATGATTCACGAAGTTTTCATGCCCGCCCTCAGTTCCACAATGACCGAAGGCAAAATTGTCTCCTGGGTTAAATCTCCAGGCGACAAAGTTGACAAGGGCGAAACTGTGGTGGTAGTTGAGTCGGATAAGGCGGATATGGATGTTGAATCCTTCTATGAGGGCTATCTGGCTGTAATCACCGTGCCCGCTGGGGAATCCGCTCCTGTGGGAGCTGCGATCGCTTTAGTGGCAGAAACGGAAGCCGAAATCGATGCCGCAAAACAACAAGCTTCCCAATCTAGTCAAGTACCCGCTGTTGCAACAGCTCAAAATGCAACGGCACCAGCACCCGTAGAGGCAGCCCCAGCAGCGGCTCAAGACACCTCCAGCCGCAGCAATGGACGGACTATTGTCTCGCCTCGCGCTCGGAAGTTAGCCAAGGAACTGAGCGTTGATCTGGGTACATTGAAAGGCAGTGGCCCTCATGGGCGGATTGTTGCCGAGGATGTTGAAGCCGCAGCAGGTAAAAGTACTACCTCCGTACCTGCCCCAGCAGCGACGACAACCGCACCAGCAAGGACACCAACCGTTGCTCCACCAGCTGCCCCCGCCCCCAAACGAGTACCAACCCCAGCGGTTCCTGCTGCTGTGCCTCTAGGTGAAGTCGTACCGTTGAATACACTGCAAAATGCGGTGGTACGGAATATGGTTGCCAGCCTTCAGGTGCCCACCTTCCGGGTTGGTTACACTATCACTACCGACGAGCTGGATAAGTTATACAAAAAAATCAAGTCCAAGGGCGTCACAATGACGGCGCTACTTGCCAAGGCAGTGGCAGTAACCTTGCAAAAACATCCCCTAGTAAATGCCAGTTATACAGAACAAGGGATTCAGTATCACAGTGCCATAAATATTGCCGTAGCTGTAGCCATGACGGAGGGAGGTCTGATTACGCCAGTCTTGCAAAAGGCTGACCAAGCGGATATCTATTCACTGTCTCGCAACTGGAAAGACTTGGTAGAGCGTTCTAGAGTTAAGCAGCTGCAACCGGAGGAATATAGCTCTGGTACCTTCACCCTATCGAACTTGGGGATGTTTGGTGTTGACCGCTTTGATGCCATCTTACCGCCCGGACAAGGCTCAATTCTGGCGATTGGGGCATCACGCCCCAGCGTAGTAGCAAATGATGACGGTATGCTGGGTGTGCGGCGTCAGATGCAGGTGAATATCACCTGCGACCACCGCATCATCTACGGTGCGGATGCAGCGGCGTTCCTGCAAGACTTGGCGAAGTTAATAGAAACCGATCCGCAATCGCTAACGCTATGAAGCGAGGGGAAAGGAGTAATTAGGACTTATGGACTTGCCCTCTAACTCCCCAACCTTGGGGAAAACAAGTCCTAATCGTCTTTCTGGTACATTCGCCTACGATTTAACTAGGTAGGAAGTTGTACTGTAAGGGTGGGTTTAGCTTCAAACTACTTGCTATCAGGTAGTTTTTTCTATACAAAACCTGCCCTTGCCTAGTAGATTTTGACAATTCGGGTTACCCAACTTCTTCTTCTTGCTCCCTCTGCCACTGAGCTAAAATCTCACTGGGTTTAAAACCTCTGTACTGAAGGTAGTTCCATAACTTCGCTTTGGTTTTTGGTTCTATTGAAAGAAAGTCATCAATTTTATACTTTCGCATTACCTTAGCTTTTAAATCGACGAGTTCTCCGGTTTCCTCATCCTCAGCTTTTGACTCCCAAATTTGATCAAATACATCAGCGGTAATCCCTTTCTCACGGCATTTGCGCTTAATTACAGATTTTCCGTACTTACCTTGATAAAAGGCAATCATGCTCTCGACTAAGCGCGTGTCAGACTGATAATCTTTACTCTGAAGTTCCTGAATGGCTTCAGTGGCTTCACTTAGGTCAAACCCCTTCTCTTGTGCCTTTTTTGTGAGTTCATGAGCGCTGTAGTCTCGGCGGGCCAAAAGTTGGTAGAAATAGTCGATACAAGTCATTGCCTTTGATTCAAATCACAGATTTTCACGCACAATAATAGTAGTCAGATGTTTTGTGTAATTGCTTCTTCTAACTAGCTATTGTATTTTGTTTGAAATCAACGCGCTCCACTTTGCCGATGCCCTAGAGTTCATAGGACTTACGGACTCGACCCCCCTAACCCTTAACAACAAAAGTTTCTCCTTTCCTTGTATTCCCCCCATGATCAGGCAGGGCTGTTTTATTCTCTAGAACCTTCATAGATGCAAATTTGGGAGGTTGGGGGGCTAGTCGGCGGATAATGTCGTAAGTCCTGTTCGTCTCAGTTGGCGATCGCGCGATCGCATTTTTCCCTCACTTACCCAGGTGTAACTCCCTCCCCTCATCCAAGAGAGGCTAGGAAGCCCCTTTTGGGCTTTACCACAAACTCGGTCTCCAAATTGCTCACCACGATCTCGACAGTAATTCGCATCACGATTAGACTGAAATATTGACCGAAAATTCAGTCACGCATCATTAGATACAAAACTTAAAGAAAAAAATCTGTTATTTTGAGAGGTTATCGCGTGCGTTCCCAAAGCATCTCCAAGAAAGAAGTCCTGCCGAAGACCATCAGTCGCCGGACTGGTGCATTTGCCTTAATTGACAGTCTCAAGCGTCACGGTGTCGAGCATATTTTTGGCTATCCCGGTGGTGCGATTCTGCCGATTTACGACGAGCTATACCAGTGGGAAGCGACAGGTGAAATACAACATATTCTAGTCAGACACGAGCAGGGAGCCGCCCATGCTGCTGACGGTTATGCTCGTGCCACCGGCAAGGTGGGAGTCTGTTTTGGCACATCTGGCCCCGGAGCCACTAACCTGGTCACAGGTATTGCCACAGCTCACATGGACTCGATTCCCATGGTAATCATCACGGGTCAAGTGCCTCGTCCAGTGATTGGCAGTGACGGCTTCCAGGAAACGGATATTTATGGAATTACACTGCCGATTGTGAAGCACTCCTATGTAGTGCGTGACCCCAGAGATATGGCGCAGATTGTGGCGGAAGCCTTCCACATTGCCAGTACAGGGCGTCCGGGACCGGTACTAATTGATATTCCTAAGGATGTCGGCTTGGAGGAATTTGACTATATTCCGGTAGAGCCAGGTACAGTCAAGTTGACGGGCTATCGTCCGACGATCAAGGGTAATCCCCGCCAAATTAACCAGGCGCTGAATTTAATTCGTTGGGCGCGACGACCACTGCTTTATGTAGGAGGTGGCGCGATCGCTTCTGGGGCCTATGCAGAGTTGCAGAAATTGGCAGAGATCTTCCAAATTCCGGTAACGACAACCCTGATGGGTAAAGGTTCGTTTGAAGAATCCCATCCTTTAGCAGTCGGGATGCTGGGGATGCATGGCACCGCCTACGCGAACTTTGCCGTGAGCGAATGTGATTTGTTGATTGCCGTCGGTGCGCGTTTTGATGACCGGGTGACTGGGAAACTGGATGAGTTTGCCTCTCGCGCTAAGGTGATTCACATCGATGTTGACCCCGCTGAAGTCGGGAAAAACCGGACACCGGAGGTGCCAATTGTCGGTGATGTGCGGCAGGTGCTAAGTGACCTGCTGCGCCGATACGAGGAACTGGATATTTCAGTGGAACCGAACCAAACCAAGGAGTGGTTGGGACAAATTAACCGCTGGCGTGAGGATTACCCCTTACAGGTGCCTCAATATTCTGATAGGTTGTCCCCTCAGGAAGTGATTGTGGAGTTGGCGCGTCAAGCACCAGATGCTTACTACACGACAGATGTTGGTCAGCATCAGATGTGGTCAGCGCAATTCCTCAAGAATGGGCCCCGTCGGTGGATTTCCAGTGCTGGCTTGGGAACGATGGGCTTCGGGTTACCAGCGGCGATGGGCGCAAAAATCGCACTGCCGCATGAGCAAGTAATCTGTATCGCCGGTGATGCCAGTATCCAGATGAATATCCAAGAACTGGGAACGTTGACGCAGCACGGTATCAACGTGAAGACGGTGATTCTCAACAACGGCTGGCAGGGGATGGTGCGCCAGTGGCAAGAAGCATTCTATGGGGAGCGTTATTCATCCTCGAATATGGAAGTCGGGATGCCAGACTTTGTGCGATTAGCAGAAGCCTATGGGGTTAAGGGGATGTTGATCGAAAGCCGAGATGAACTTAAGGATGCGATCGCCGAAATTCTCGCCCACAATGGTCCGGTACTGGCGGATATCAGGGTGAACAGAAATGAGAACTGTTACCCGATGGTGGCTCCTGGTAAGAGTAATGCTCAGATGGTCGGGCTGCCAGAACGTCCCAAACTAGAAAAAGCCGTAGAGCTAATCTATTGCAACAATTGTGGGGCAAAAAATATCACGAGTAACAACTTCTGTCCTGAATGCGGTACAAAAATCTGAGAGGACTTAAGCAAACACCGCCGTGCAAGCCCCCCTAACCCCCAGCCAAAGGGGGAGTACATCCAGTTCCCCCAGATTTGGGGGGCTAGGGGGGCGAATACGTAAGTCTTGTTTAAGTTAACTACGCTCAATCAATAAAAAATCCCCTGACGTTATGCAGGGGATTTTGATTTAGCCCAGAACTTTCTATTCAGGGCAGCTAAGTTCCGCTCAAAATATTGAGTATCCATTGCTCGATGCGATCGCCCATCGCTTGATTAGAATATTCAGCTTCTACTCGTTGGCGGCAGGCGTAGCGGTCAATTTTATCCAGCCGTCCCATTGCCTCTACCAACCCTTCCACAGAATCGGGTTCTACTAAAAACCCAGTTTTCCCATCCTCGACAATTTCCGCAGGCCCGCCGCGACGGTAGGCAATCACCGGCACCCCACAAGCAAGCGCTTCAATCGCCACATTCCCAAAAGCCTCCACCCAATGAGGCGTCATCAAGAGTGCTCTACACTGACGTAAGCGCTTTTGTAGTTCAGCTGTTGAGAGAAAGCCCTCATAGTCCACTGGCGCGTCAGGGTAATCAAGGAGAATCTGCTGCCAGTAACCTTCCTGTTCCATAAAACCCATGATTTTCATAGGAATGCCAGTCAATTGGGAAGCTGCCACCGCATCTTCCAGCCCCTTTTCTGGCGCAATTCGACCAACCCATCCTACCCAGGGAGACGGTGACTCGCAAAAGTCATAAAGCGACAAATCGATACCATTTCCCAAACACCGACAGTGGTTTGCAAAGGTAAAACTTGCCGCCTGTGCCCGACTGTGGACACCAATTGTACCGGGAAACTGAATTGCCACCTGTTCGATTATCTGATCCATTGCTTCTGTCAACGAACCCATACTGACCAGGTGGGCGACAGGACAGGTAAAAAAGGGTGTCAGATAGAATGGCAACCAGTCATAGGCAAAGTTAAGGATTAAGTCATAGTCGGTTTGCACCTGCCGCGCATAGTCCCACAGATTCGCGAGTACAGAAGACGCTGGGATAATGATCGGGGCATCTCGTCCTTGAGTTTGAGCGCTAATTTGTGGAGCACCTGCAATCTCAACTAGTGGCATTCCCCAAGCTGTAGACCCTTTGGTTGCTACGATTTTGATGGTGTGACCCCGCTGCATCAGTTCTGTTGCGATGTTACGCAAGGTCAATTCGACGCCGCCTCCCAATCCTGAACCCAAAGGTCCAATTGGGTTGGAGACGAACAGTAGCTTGAGTGAATTGCCAAGCGTCGTAGTCATCTGAATTTTTCGGCAATAATATGTTCCATCTCAGTCGTTTGAACGCTAGGAGTGCCCCAACCGTTGTGGATTGTTAAGAGAGATGCGACTAATGCATAGAAGGTAGGGGGAGTGTCAATTTCGACTATTCCCATCAGTGCTACTGATTCGGTAGCATTTCGGCTTCTGACTCTGTTATTTTGACAGGCATTGATATTAAAGTAACTGACTGAGACTCATCCAATAGGCGATCGCGAAGCGTGGTCGAAGAGCGATCGCTTTGAGTCATAGTTTCTTCAGCCAGTGCCTGACTCTGAGCAACTACAGGTTGCCGGACAAGAGAGTGCAACTTCTGTGTTATTGTCTCACGCTGATTAATTAGATAAATGCTAACCAACGTCATAGAGACGCCCATCCACTGCAAGGGACTGAGTACCTCAGATAAAAACAAGTTACCAAACAGCAGGGCAAATACTGGAGTTAGGAAGGTCAGGGCACTCAGACTTGTGAGATTACCACTTGAGGCGAAATAAAAGAATAGACCGTAGGCGATCGCACTTCCAAAAATTGTCGAGTAAGCTAGCGCCGTCCAGCCAGATAAGTCAATATGCACCCACTGTTCAGATTCCCAGATACCTGAGAGAGCAAACAAGGGCAATCCACCCAAAATCATGTGCCAGCCTGTAGCCATAACAGGGTCAGCATGTCGGCAAACAAACCGAATCAACACCGTTCCCAGTGCCATCGAAAGCGCCGCTAACAGCATCAGCCACTCTCCATTCTGAAATAGCTGCTGCAAGCTGACTTCCAAAGCAAGAGAATTGCCGTTGAAGAGACTGAAAACCAATTCATCTGGCAAGCCAATCAGACTGATGCCCAAGACTCCAACACCCAGTCCTAACCAGCCCCACAGTCCAATGATTTCGCCAAAGAGCAACCCTGACAACAGCGCCACCGCTAGGGGTTGAGAGTCAATCATTACTGAACCCAAACCCGCACTGGTTCGCACCAATCCCTCTGCTAAAAATCCTTGGAACAGTGCCCCGTCAACCAAAGCAAACAAGCTAATCCACAGCCAAGCCGCCCAACTTTTCGGCTGAGGACGCCCCATCAAAGTTGCCGCAACCAACACTAAAACTCCTGCTGGCACCAAACGCACCCCCGCCATAAACAAGGGCGTTGTGTTCGGGATGACGCCTTTCATCGCCACCATTGCTGTCCCCCAGAGGAAAAAAGGCGCAATCAGCAGTAAGGGCGTCAAAGGTGATTGGATGTTGGTAATTTTCAGCTGCATGAGATAGTTTTGGCGCTAGCGAAACAACAAAAAGAGACAGAAAAATAATTTTTCACGCGTTACGTAATATCCGCCGATTTGCCCCCGAACTCCCCAATTTTGTAGGTATTTATCTCCTGTTCCCCTTACTCCCTCGCCCCCCTTGTCAAGGGGGAATACAAGGAGAAACTTTTGTTGTTGGGGGTTAGGAGGGCAAGTGCGTAAGTCCGGTTTTTTATTATTCTTTACAACAATTGTACTGAATTATATCTTTTTGTTAAGGATTATCAGGTCTAAATCACTAGCCTACTGTATTGAGCTTGACCAACCAAGGCGTCGAATGTCGAGAGGAATTAGGGGAAAAGAGTCTAATCTCCACTAGTAGCTCTTTACTACACAGCTTAGACGACACAGCTAAACCGACGCTGATCGTGCAAACTAGAGGAAGATGCAGCCTGCAAATTGGTAGGCTTACGTACTTAACTAAACGACATCAACAACTCATGCCCTGGCCTTTTAAGCCCAAATCTCGTAAACAAGTTGCTCGAATTGAAATCACTGGTGCGATCGCTAGTGCTACCCGCAAACGGGTGCTGGACGCCCTGAAAATAGTTGAAGAGAAGAAGTTTCCTGCTTTACTATTGCGGATTGACAGCCCTGGTGGCACCGTTGGTGATTCCCAAGAAATCTATAGCGCCCTGGTGCGCTTGCGAGAGAAGGTGAAAATTGTCGCCAGCTTTGGGAATATCTCCGCCTCTGGGGGGGTTTATATTGGCGTGGGAGCTGAACACATCATCGCCAACCCTGGTACGATTACTGGTAGTATCGGGGTAATTCTGCGCGGAAATAACCTCGAGCGCCTGTTAGAAAAAATCGGTGTCTCGTTCAAAGTTATTAAGTCTGGGCCTTATAAAGACATTCTGTCTTTTGACCGTGAACTAACAGAGCCAGAAAAGAATATTCTTCAGGAAATGATTGATACGAGTTATCAGCAGTTTGTCGGAACCGTTGCCGAGGGTCGTAAACTGGCAGTGGAAACGGTCAGAAGCTTTGCTGATGGTCGCATCTTCACGGGTCAGCAAGCTTTGGAGCTGGGCATTGTTGACCGACTGGGAACTGAGGAAGATGCCCGTCGCTGGGCGGCAGAACTGGTAGGTCTTGACCCAGAGAAAACCAAGTGTGAAACAATTGAGGAACCTAAACCTTTCTGGAATCGCTTGGTACCCGGCAGCAGGAGTCGGACGAGGTCAGGGCTTTCGGCGGGACTAGATTGGGTAGAATTTGAACTGTCTACTAGTGGACAGCCTTTGTGGCTATATAGACCTTAGGGGAGTTTGAGATTTTAGGTTTTAGATTGTTCTGCAATCCAAAATCTGACCCCCTTACCCCCCCTTGTTAAGGGGGGAATCCAAAATGGAAATCGGAGGATGCAAGCAGTGGAGTGGCGAGTTCGGGCGATTCGTGGGGCAACTACTGTCTCGGAAAATACGGTTGAGGCTATCCGAGAGGCAGTGAGAGAACTGCTGGATGAGCTGGAAGCAGGCAATCAGTTTGACTCTGATCAAATTATCAGTGCGATCTTCACGACGACACAAGATTTGGATGCAATTTTTCCTGCTGCGATCGCGCGTGAACGTCCTCACTGGGATAATGTTGCTTTACTAGATGTCCAGCAGATGCACGTTGAAGGAAGCTTGCAGCGCTGCATCCGCTTTTTAATCCATGTCAATACGCCAGTCTCAAAAGTCGAGATTTACCACCCCTA
>DATNPI010000425.1:0-9277 GCA_036703325.1 Coleofasciculaceae cyanobacterium | reverse complement strand
TCAAATCCACCTACGGGGATGAATCGAGCTTGACGGCCACTATCACTGGAGTAGACCATCTGGACGCTCAGATAACTAGGTGGCAGATACAGTAAGCGTTCCGCCCACTCGATCGCCACAATTCCTAAGGGGACTTCTATTCCCTCCCAGTAGCTTTCCAGGTTTAATGCCTCGACCTCTGGGGGTTGCAGGCGGTATAAATCCAGGTGATAGAGGGGGAGGCGTCCTTCTGGGTATTCGTTAATCAAGGTGAAGGTGGGACTAGCGATCGCATCTGTAATACCTAGCCCCTCACCAATGCCTTGAACCAGCGTGGTTTTACCAGCGCCTAAGTCTCCCTCCAACAAAATCACACTGCCAGCAGGGAGAGACTTACCAAGGCGAATGCCAAGCGATCGCGTTGCCTCAGCATCTGCAAGAAAAATTGTAGTCATACAAATCCGTTTCAATAACCCCCTTATTCCCTAATATGCGGGGAGAGGGGGAGAGAGGGAGAGGGGGAGAACTTGTCCACTGAAGCAAAAAAGGGGTGTACAAGGCGGATTCGGTATCATCAGTCCTTAGTCCTTAGTCCTTAGTTTTGAATGTAGTTCAATGACTAGTGGTTAGTAGCAACTATCAACCAACAATTACTAACTAATGACCAATGACTAATGACCAATGACTAATGACCAATGACTAATAACTAAACATGAGCGCGACTATACCACCGTAGCAACACCCGCGCCAATCGCTCCGGGTTGTGCCGCACAAAATTAGTGTGTTCATCTTCATCCATCACGTTCGTCAGGACAATGCGACGACCCAACTTAGCGACTGCTTCTCGGTCAAGAAAAACTGGATGAGAATTGACTTGGGCGTAGTTAATCAGAGACTGGGCCGAAGGAACTTTCCGATGTACCAACACAGCGTTAAATAGCTGTTTGCCGCAAGCTTCGTCGATCGCGCGGATGTGGTCGGAAACCGTATATCCCTGAGTTTCACCCGGCTGAGTCATGATATTACAAACATAAATGCGGGGAACTGATCGAGAAGCGATCGCCTCGGTAATTTCTGGCACCAACAGATTTGGAATGATACTGGTGTAGAGGCTACCAGGCCCAATAATAATGTAATCCGCTTCCTGAATAGCCTTGAGAGCCGCTGGTAAAGCGGGTGGACTAGCAGGAATACAACCAATCTTCTCGATTTTGCCTTTAGCCTCGCTAATACTGGACTCTCCTTCAATCCGACGCCCATCAGCTAATTCTGCCCAGAGGCGAACATCACTGAGGGTTGCTGGTAGTACCCGTCCCCGCACGGCTAATACCTGAGAACTTGCTGCGATCGCTCGTTCCAAGTCGCCAGTAATCTCACTCATTGCTGTCAGGAACAAATTACCAAAACTGTGACCCACTAAACCGCTACCCGCTCGGAAGCGGTATTGGAACAGTTCTGTTAACAACTTCTCCTGGTCTGCCAGTGCTGCCAAACAGTTACGAATATCCCCAGGCGGCAGCACCCCAAACTCTTGCCGCAGCCGTCCGCTTGAACCCCCATCATCCGCTACAGTGACAACGGCGGTGATATTAGCGCTGTAAACCTTCAAGCCTCTAAGTAAAGTAGAAAGACCAGTACCCCCTCCGACAACAACAATTTTCGGTCCCCGGTTCAGCCGCCGATGCGCCATCAGCACATCAACTAATTCTTCATCCTTCCCTGGCTTTAACACCTCGGTAATTGAGCCAACCGTCCGGGTTTGCCCCCAGAAAATTAAGACCAGACCGCAGGTAATCGCAATTGGCCCAGACACATAACTGGGGACAATGGTCGCGATCGTTTCCAGGACTCGCGATGTGAAATCAATAAAGTAAAAAATCGGGGTCAGCTTTACCCAAATTGCTAACCCCAGACTTGTCAGTAGTACACCACTAGCACTTAAAAGCAACCATCGTTTCACAAACAATCCAGGGGCTAACCACTTAAACCAACGGTTAAATCGCTGGGGCGTCCGACCTCTGGATTCATGTTGTAGGGTGCGTAGGGCTTTTTTGAAGAGACTCATTGAGGACATCACTGATACAAGTCTAGGGAACACTAAGACTGGATAGACTTTAACGAAGCATGGTGGAATTACTCAAGTGCCTGACTCGATTTGACAGGTAGCGTGTTGTTAAAGTTGCCATATTATCTATTAACTGTGAGCAGATGCTACAGCAGGATACATTCAAAAAATTGGATTAGGGTGTAATTAATACAACATCAGTAACTCAACAGCGATTGTGGAAAGCTTGCACTCTACTCTAGCCGCTAGCCTTTGGGAAGGCCACCCTTCACCGAACGTTCCTAGCGATCGCTTTCCAAAGCCGCTTCGCTAACATAGAAGGCTCCAACTACGGAGTAGGACGAGAACAAGCATCCTGTATTTCCAATTGAGGGTATTAGACTGGACAGGCATTTCCGCAGCAAGGTAGATGGAAAAGCGAATTTTGGGACTTGACCCAGGGCTGGCAATCTTGGGCTTTGGGACAATTCTCTGCCAGACGGCAGAAACAATTGGGTCGCCCGACGCCGTAGCGTCCTTGAGAGTGACAGCAGGGAGTTGTAACAACTCACCAGTAAAGCCAGTACCTGAACCAGTGCAGATGCTGGATTTTGGGGTTATCCAAACACCCGCTCGTACCGAGATCGGAGCGCGGCTCTGTACGATTTATGACGACTTGCACACCCTGATGGAACAGTGGCAACCTCATCTCGTAGCAATTGAGAAACTCTTTTTCTACCGGATGAGCAGCACGATTACTGTAGCTCAAGCGCGGGGCGTTTTGATGTTGGTGTTGGCCCAGCATAATGTCCCTATGGTCGAGTTTACACCCGCTCAAATTAAGCAGGCGTTGACGGGCTATGGAAATGCCGACAAGTACGAGGTGCAGGAAGCCGTGGCGCGGGAGTTGAATTTAGAGTGCATTCCCAAACCAGATGATGCAGCAGATGCCTTGGCAGTCGCTTTGACGGCCTGGTTTCATTTGTCGTAGCCGCTACACAATGAAATTTGACCCATCGGCTTTCCTCGTGGAGAGTTCGGGCGATCGCCCAGCTGTTATTGAACCTAGGACTTCTAATCTTTTACCACTTGTGAGTCACGACAAAAGAAACACATAGGCTTAATTTGCGTCAAAACTGTTAAGGGGTCATCCGTCTTAAGTTCGAAAACTTACATTTGAGTATCATGAGACCTGAGCGCTTGTTATTATGTGCGGCTTCCCTTTGCTTGCTCAATACACCTGCCTGGAGTAGTGTCCCTGTTCCCACTATTCTTGCCCAGGCTCAGAGGGATGAGCAAACTAGCATTGATGTCTATCGTGTTGCTAGCCCTGCCGTAGTGACCATCAGTACTGGCAGGAGTGGTGGTTCTGGCAGTATTGTCAGCCCAGAAGGACTGATCTTGACGAACGAACACGTTGTTCGCGCCGCAAGAGGTGGTGTGGTAAGCGTCAATACAACTACAGGAAAGCGCTACACCGGACAAGTAATTGCCACTGACCGCCAGAATGACTTGGCGCTGGTACGACTAAATACCAGTGACCGCTTCCCTACGGTACGTCTGTCTAATTCTGAAGGGATTCAAGTTGGTCAGCGAGTCTTTGCCATTGGCAGTCCCTTTGGGTTGTCAGGAACATTGACAACTGGCATCCTCAGCCGTGTTGCTCGCAATGGCGATTTACAAACAGATGCAGCGCTAAATCCGGGTAATTCCGGAGGTCCTCTGCTTAATTCGCAGGGTGAACTCATTGGTGTAAATAAAGCTATCCTCAGTCCTAATGGGGGAGGCAATACGGGGATCGGCTTCGCTACCAGTGCTGTGGTCGCCAGGAATTTTATTGAACAAAACGGTAACAGAAGTACTCCCAATACAATCACTGAACGTCCCTCGCCCTCAACGCCTCTTTTGGGAGTGACTTTGGATGCAGGGTCGCTGGTGGTTTTGGGGGTACAGCCAGGGTCGGTGGCAGAGAATCTAGGGCTAAGACGTGGAGACCAACTTATTGCGATCAATGGTCGTCGTCTCAGGGGAATTCAAGACTTGCAAGCTTTCCTGGAACGTCGTCCATCTTCGGCAATACTCACAGTCGGGCGAAATCGCCGCTTGGCTGATGTCCGCGTGAATTTTTAAAGTTATTGCAGCGGGGTAACCTTATCCCCCGCCCGAAGGGCGGGGGATATCACGTCAGTGGTTAGTTGTTTTTTCTTCTGATTTGCACTGACTTTTCTGTATGCTATCTGATGAAGAGACTTCTAAGAGCTTAAGTGTATGTAGCGCCGAGTGATGTAGAGGTGGGTTAATCAACTACCTTGGCTACTCCAACTAGCCCTTTTGATAAACCTAACCTTTTCACTGGGATGTTTTGGCTGTGGAAGTCTCTAGCAGCAACATTTTGGTGAAAAGAGGAGTTTACTACATGAAAAAAATGCGCTATTGGGGTATATTAATTGCTTTTTTTGCTTTAATACTGAACCCCTGGGGGATTCTGGAGGCTAACGCCGCCACTGTTACCAACACCCCAACAACCAGCATTTTGCAAGAATCAGAACCAACCTTGCTTCAGGAAAAGTTTCAATTGGCGCAGGGGGTTATAGGGCAATGCCGTGCGGCTAACAGGACGATGGATGTCTTCTCGCAGGCTTCAGTTGCGCCTCAAAGTCTGACTGTTACCACTTTACAGACCAACGCTCAGATGACACTTGCAGACAATGGCAGCGCTGGTTGGATACGGATCAGTGCTCCTGTAGGTGGATATGTAATTGCTAGATATCTCAAAGCCTGCTCGGGAACGGTTCCTCCCCCACCCCCTCCACAAGGCCTCTGCCGTAACGCTACTGTTGAGCTCAATATCCGCCAAAGCCCTTCCACTTCAGCCACTGTGATTGGCGGAGTACCCGCTAATGGAACTGTCAAGCTTACCAGTCCTAAAAACTCTCAAACAGACAGCGAAGGACGCAACTGGGTGCAGATAGTAGCACCAATTGGTGGATGGGTCTCTAGCGGTTTCCCCGATGGCAATCTCGGCCCTGAATTTTCGTGTCGTTAGTGTAGTAATAGCATTTTCTGCTGTGGTTGGGTTATGCCCCATCTTTT
The DNA here is from genome assembly GCA_036703325.1 of Coleofasciculaceae cyanobacterium. Taxonomy (GTDB): domain Bacteria; phylum Cyanobacteriota; class Cyanobacteriia; order Cyanobacteriales; family Coleofasciculaceae; genus DATNPI01. The sequence continues at coordinate 4,161 of DATNPI010000425.1, read as the reverse complement.
GGGGCACTTTACAGTTTGATTGACTCAAATCTTGCACTACCCCCCTCTCCCTTTCGTGTTTCTTAGGAGATTGATGGAAGTCGGTAAGGCGTGATGCGATCGCGAATAGCTTGACACTAGCTCAATCTTTCCGATAATTTGCACTCAGCTTTCTGTATGCTATGGGACGAAGAGACTTCCAACAGATTAACTATCCTACTAGCGCTATGTGATGTAGAAACGGATTAATCAGTATCCTTGGCTACTAAGCTAGCCATCCTGAAGAGCACGAACCTCCACTTGGAGATTTTTGGCTCAGGAAGTCTCTAGCACAAATATTGTGGTCAGATGAGGAGTGTACTATATGAAAAAGATGAGCCACTGGGGCAAACCTGTTGCTCTCTTTGCTTTAGTGTTGAGCACTGTGGGAAGCCTAAAGGCTACCGCCACCGTCGCTACCAACACCACAACAGCTAACAGCATTCAACAATCAGAATCAACTTCCTTTCAGCGCCAGGGCAACTTTCAACTGGCGCAGGGGCTTGTGGGACAATGCCGCGCTGCTACAAAACGAATATTCGTCTACTCACAGCGTTCAACCACCAGTCAAACGGTTAGAACCCTAGCTCCCAACGAACAAGTTACCCTCGCAGACGACGGTGCTGCTGGTTGGGTAGCGATCAATTCCCCTGAAGTGGGGTATGTACGGGCAAGCGACCTCACTACTTGCCAAGCCGTTAATCCACCAACCACCCAACCAGCCCCCAGTCCAGCCCCCAGTCCAGCCCCCAGTCCCGCGCCTACGACAACGACAAGCCTCTGCCGCGTAGTTACATACAACGGGCCTGAAGGCGGTCTGGCTATCCGTTCACGACCTGAACCTGGTGCACCTAGAGTTGACGGAGTAAGGCTTGGAGAAAGAGTAACGCTCAGAACGAGTCCTCCACCGTCCACACTAGACAAAGATGGACGCAACTGGGTCGAGGTCACCGCTCCTAGTCGTGGATGGATTTCTAACGGGTTTCCTAGATCGGCTAACACCGGACTTTGTCCCTAGGGTCATCTAGCGCGAGTTAAATACAGATTTTTGTGGGGGCACGATAATATCGTGCCCCTACCGTGTAGTGGTATAAGTGAAAGCCTGTATAAGGCTTACGATGCCAAAGTGGCTATTGCTTTTTCCAGGGCTTGAGCTGCTTGATCGACTTCCTCAGCCGAGACAATAAGCGGCGGGACAAAGCGAATTACTTTGAGACCTGCTGACACCAGTAGCAAACCTTCTGCCATTGCCGCTTTAACAACATCTACTGAAGTCAGCTCAATGTCGGCGTTCAGTTCCATCCCATTGATTAGACCCCAGCCCCGCACTTCAGTAAAGAGATGGGGATATTGATGAGCGATCGCTCTCAATCTTGTCCGCAGTTGCTCACCGCGCTGCTGCACGTTCTGTAGAATATTCTCCCGCTCCAATATCTGACCCACGGTAAGCGCTGCCGCACAGGCAAACGGATTGCCGCCAAAAGTGCTGGCATGGTCACCAGGTTGGAAAAGATCACAGGACTTCTTACACATCATCGCGCCAATCGGGATGCCCCCAGCCAATCCCTTAGCACTGGTAAAAATATCCGGCTCGATCCCCAGATTCTCATACCCCCAGTACTTACCAGTACGACCCATGCCGACCTGCACTTCATCCATAATCAGCAGGATGCCTGTATCGTTGCAGATCTTCCGCAACCGCAGGAAGTACTCTAGCTCTCCTGGACGGACGCCGCCTTCTCCCTGTAAAGGTTCCAGCATGATTGCTGCCACGCGTTGGTTGCCCTCGTCGAGGTCTCCAATCGCATTTTCCGTCGCCCGTATATCGTTGTAAGGTACGTAGTGGAACCCAGGCATTAAGGGTTCAAAGTTCTTCTGGTACTTCGGCTGACCAGTGGCGGTAATCGTCGCTAGCGTCCGCCCGTGGAAACTGGCTTTGGCTGTCAAAATCACTGGCTTCTCAAGATCTAACACCGTGTGGGCGTACTTCCGGGCCAGTTTGATTGCCGCTTCGTTTGCCTCTGCTCCAGAGTTACAGAAGAATACTCGCTCCGCGCAGGAATGCTCAATAATCCACTTGGCTAATTCCCCTTGTTCTGGGATGTAGTACAGATTAGAAACATGGTGCAGCTTCTGGATTTGCTGCGTTACTGTTTCAATGAGGGCTGGGTGGGCGTGTCCTAACGTACAAGTGGCAATTCCTGCAACAAAGTCAAGATATTCACGTCCCTCGGTATCCCAGACGCGACAACCTTTCCCCCGTTCCAGGGCAATAGGAACGCGCCCGTAGGTCGCCATCACATTAGCGTCAAAGTCAGCTGAGTCAAAGGGTGTAGACACCGCTGCTGCTGGATCTTCCGGGATTGGGGGATTTTGAACGAGAGTTTCTGGACTCACTGGCTCATCCTTTTAATCTTTTATTTTTATGCTTACCTGGAATATTAATTTGAATTCTCAAAAGCTGCTGTTTGAGTTGAACCATATAGACAGGAAGTTGCAACTGTGGAATATGTTTTCCCAATAACGACCCAAAGTCTCACAAGCCGCTAAATTGTGACGGAAGCTAGGCACTGGTCTATCAGAGTAGGCCTTCGGTTCAGGGCTACGCAGCTAAACGTAGATAGGTTCATGTAATCCAGGACCTATATGCCCGCAGATATATGCAGTTATCTTAAACCAATGAATATTCGCTATCACACGGCAGGGGTGATTCAAATCGGTGTACTCGACAACAGAGCAGAAATATCGACGCCTGCGAAAAGAGCTGATTGCTGGAGCGATCGCGTTATTTGGAGTCGCCTTCGTCGGCACCTTATGGTACAGGCTGGTAGAGGGCTGGTCGTGGTCAGATTCAGCCTACATGACTATAATCACTCTGGCAACGGTTGGCTATGGAGAAACGAATCCTTTAGGCCATCGCGGACGGCTGTTTACGATCACCCTGATTTTGATGGGCGTCGTCTCAATCGGTTACCTCGTTAATCGGTTTACAGAAGCCTTAATTCAAGGCTACTTTCAAGAAGGAATTCGACTGAGGCAACGACGGCGCTTGATAGATACTTTAACTGAACACTACATCCTGTGTGGCTTTGGGCGCACGGGGCGTCAGATTGCTTTGGAATTTAAGGCTGAGGGTATCCCGTTTGTAACGATCGACTCCCAGATTGAGCAGGTAGAGACGGCACAGGAGTTGGGTTGTATTTCTGTGCAGGGTGATGCGACGTTGGATGACACGCTTCTCAAAGTGGGGATTGAGCGGGCAATTTGTCTGGTGGCGGCGCTACCCTCTGATGCCGAAAACCTCTACACGGTGCTATCAGCAAAAACCCTCAACCCGCAAATCCGTGCGATCGCACGCGCCAGTACAGAAGAAGCGTTGAAAAAGCTGCAAAGGGCAGGGGCAGATGCGGTTGTCTCCCCCTATATTACTGGTGGCAAGCGCATGGCAGCGGCTGCCCTCAGACCCCAAATACTGGATTTTATGGATGGTATTCTTACGGGAAGTGACCGCTCTTTTTATTTAGAAGAATTCTTGCTTGACCCCCAATCTTGTCCTGTTGTGGGGCAAACGTTGAGAGAAGCACGGTTGCGATCGCAATCTGGTGCCTTAGTACTCGCCATTCGCCGTGCCGATGGCAGTCTCATCGCAGGACCGACTGGCGAAACCTCATTACTTCCAGGAGATTTGCTAATCTGCCTGGGTACAGCCGAGCAACTGCGCGATCTGAATCGCATTCTCATTCCCCTTCGCTCCCGTTGGCCCCGGACTCCCAAGCTACCTACTTAGGAGTCGTCCAAAAATTATACCGACTTGCTTTCATATGTAGTACTTTCCTCTCCCTTGTCTTCCTTGTTCCCTCCAAAGTTGGGGGTTGGGGGGCGAGTGCGTAAGCCTGTGTTCGACAAGACTTTAGGACAAAATTTTGGTTCGCTTTACCATTAGTGTTAGTAGTGTAAAGCCAAAAAGCGATATAGCATTGCCGTTCAGAACACAGATTCAGCCATCAAGAGTCAGTGGTCAGTTCCCCAGTATTTAGGAGCGAGCGCTCTGAGGAGAGGCTCAATGGCATAATAACTGAACGATTAGTTCTGCACTTTGGTGAACCACTACAGTAGGTAGACATTTAGAAAAAACTGCCTTAA
>DATNPI010000415.1:0-2296 GCA_036703325.1 Coleofasciculaceae cyanobacterium | reverse complement strand
AGCAGTTCTTGAGGAGATGCCAGCATATCAATTGCCACGAAGAAAATTTTGCCTTCGGGATTGAGTAAGAACCGCCACGCAATGTTCATACCAACTTGGACACCGAACCAAGGAGTTTGGACTTTGCCTGTGATTTTCAGTTGCTTAGAACCATCTGGTAGAGCCTCGCTTATACCCTGCTCCGGCATAATATTGAGTCCCTGTGCTTCTGCACGCATATAGGCAATGATTGACTCACGACCAATAATCGGCTTCTGGAATGGCGGTTGCACGGCACCATCGGGAGTAAATAAAGCAATAGCAGCGTCAAAATTATCTGCGTTGAGAGCCTCAAAATAACTCAATACAGCAGGCTCTGTGATGCCCTCAACTGTGATCTGAGTGGGAGCTGGCTCGGTACGCGGAAACATCGGTTCCTTAGCTGCTTTTGAGTAGCCACTGGAATTAACCTCAGGCTCGAATCCCATGTTTACTACAGTATTACGCAGTACCGTAATTTGCTGACCTGGATCGAGTTTCTGGATGGCTTCTAGCACGAATTTGACGCCATCAGTAATTTGATAGCCAGGCGGGATGGGAGCAACAATGCCCTTTTTCATCAACTCTCCTAACTCAAACCAAAAAGCTAGCTTGGTGTTGACACTAAAGCTGGCATAGGAACGGCTGATAGGAGTGTCAACATAACCAGCAAGATCCCTCATGAGTTGCGTTTGGTCGTCATTAGACATCTGCTTGATTTGGTTTAGCAGTCCTTCTGCTAATTGCAGACGTGCAGCTCCAGGCGCTGCGGGAGTGATTGAACGACCTAGTTCAGTGTAGGCAAACCAGAGTAATGCCAGTTTATCGTCAACGTTCAGTTGATCGAACAGTGCTATTGTGGCAGGAATTGGACTAGGAACTTGAGTGCCAGAGAAAATCTTTTGCGCCGACTCAATAGATAAGGACATCGTCAGAATCTCCTGGTTTATTTATTAACTTGTTGCTTTTAAAATCAGAGCGTAGGAGGTTCAAGTACTAAACAGGCTGGCTCCCCCATCAAGCCGTGTCTAGTCAGAACCTCAGGGATCGTCAATAGCCAGACAAAACCAATTATGGTACTTTGCGTGTACATTGAGTTTTTTTGCAAGCGGGGTGAAGCCAATCTGGGAGCTACATATGCAAGTACATCTGGGTCACAGAGATGGCGCTCACCTTAGTCATGAATGACGTGGCTGCGTGCTCATGAAAACTCCTGACCTGTGGTTTCATCCCGTTTGTAAACTAATGTAACAGTTTATTTAACTTTTGTAAAATTATTAAAAAAATAACAATTGTTGGTACTTGTTCAAAACAACGGTATGGATCTATCGTTGCAGCCTGTGGAGGTTAAGAGGGTACTCAACCTATAAATCAGGAAATTCGGACCTGCGAGGTTGGAAGCTCCTTGCACCCTACGCTTGCAGTGTAGCAGCGATCGCGTCACCTACTCAAACTTTCCCTTGAGCCAAAACCTCAGTCTTAAGGCAGAGCCTCATTAGGGAGTAACTTAGATTAAATAGAAAAAACCGTGTATGCATACGGATAAATCTTCATGAAGCGCGACGCCACTGGTAAGTTTGTGAACAATTGGGACTCAGAAACGAAACGACGAGTTAGCCTATCTCTTACTAGTACAGCGTGGCGATCGCTCGACGAGGAGGCGACTAAGCGAGGAATTTCTCGTTCTGAAGTGATTGAACACTTTGCCCGCAGTCTTGGAAATCAACAACATCTCGATGCCAATGTTCAGGAGGCGAATGCTCAAAACGCTTTGCCACAAGAATGCATCATTGAGCAACAGCACACTCAACTCATCGCAGCTCAAGAAGCTGAGCGCAAGGTGGCAAGAATCCTTGAAAGCATTACGGATGCCTTTGTTGCCTTTGATCGCAATTGGCACTACACCTACGTAAATCGGGCGGCGGCTGAAATTCTTCAAAAAACGCCAGAAGAACTGATTGGAAAACACGTTTGGAACCAGGTGTTTCCCGAACAGGTGGGCAAAATAGCATACCGAGAACTGCATCGGGCAATGGCACAGCAGGTGCCAGTTTCCTGGGAAGAATTTGGGGAGCCTGTTCAGCGTTGGTTAGAAGTGAATGCCTACCCGTCTGCTGAGGGGATAGCGGTTTATTTTCGTGATGTCACAGAGCGCAAGCAGGCTGAAGCAGAGCGGGAGCAGTTACTGCAAGAGCTTGAAACTGAACGCACCCGGTTTGAAGCCGTTTTACGACAAATGCCTGCTGGTGTGATGATTGCGGATGCCGCATCTGGCAAA
>DATNPI010000100.1:0-34336 GCA_036703325.1 Coleofasciculaceae cyanobacterium | reverse complement strand
AAATTAGGTGGATCGGGGGCGGGTTTTACCAAGATTTAGGATATCAACAGACAAATTAGATAAACCCGCCCCATCTTTGACAAATGGGGTTGATCGGGGGCGGGTTTAGAGAGGTGATCGGGAGTAACATAGGTTTCTGGTAAAACCCGCCCCTACAAAATGCGATCGCACCTTGCCCCTACAACCCAATTAAACAGCGATCGCTCTTTTTCATTCAGCGAAAAGGATGCTGCTCATTTGCTTAAAGAAGGATGCTGCTGCAATACCTGCTTCAAATATTGTCCTGTATAAGACCTCTCATTCTTCGCCACTTCCTCCGGCGTTCCCACCACAATCACTTCTCCCCCTTTATCACCGCCTTCTGGCCCCAAATCAATCACCCAATCCGCACAACGAATTACATCTAAATTGTGTTCAATCACTAAAATCGAATTACCTTTATCCACCAAACGTTGCAACACATTTAACAGATGATGGACATCGTAAAACGATAAACCTGTTGTTGGTTCATCAATTAAATAAAGAGTCTTACCCGTAGCGCGACGAGCAAGTTCCGATGCCAACTTCACCCGCTGCGCTTCACCACCCGATAGAGTCGGTGCAGTTTGACCTAAGCGAATGTAACCCAACCCCACATCAAGTAGCGTTTGCAATCGCGTAGAAGCTCTTGGAATATTTTTAAAAACCTCCAGCGCTTCTTCTACTGTCATATTCAGGACATCGGCAATCGAATGTCCCTTATACTTCACCTGCAAGGTTTCTCTGTTGTAGCGTGCCCCTTTGCAAACTTCACACTGCACGTAGACATCCGGTAGGAAGTTCATCTCAATTACATTCACCCCCTGTCCACTGCAAGCTTCGCAGCGTCCACCTTTGACGTTAAATGAAAATTGCCCCGCTTTATAACCTCTAGCTTTTGCTTCAATCGTTTGGGCAAATATCTCTCGAATGGCATCAAAGACGCCGGTATAAGTAGCAGGGTTAGAACGGGGAGTGCGACCGATGGGAGATTGGTCAATCACAATCGCTTTATCAATCGCATTCAGTCCCTTAATTTCCTTCAACTGCGTAGGAAAAGGAACCTTACGAATCAGGTGATGTTGCAAAGCTGGGTAAAGAAGTTCATTAACCAGCGTCGATTTTCCGGAACCAGAGACACCCGTAATGGAAACCAGCTTACCCAAGGGGATTTCTACATCAATATGTTTGAGGTTGTTGCGATAGGCATCTGTGATGGAAAGCGATCGCCCATTTCCTTTCCTTCTCTCCGCAGGCGTTTCAATCACCTTCCGCCCCGATAGATAAGCACCCGTCAACGAGTCAGGAGCTGATAGCAATGTCTCCACATCACCCTGCGCGACAATTTGTCCCCCATGAATCCCCGCACCAGGGCCAATATCAACAATGTAGTTAGCCGCACGAATCGTTTCTTCATCATGCTCAACCACAATTAATGTATTACCCAAATCGCGGAGTTTAGTTAGAGTTTGGAGCAAGCGACCATTATCTCGTTGATGCAGCCCAATACTAGGTTCATCTAATACATAAAGTACGCCAGTAAGTCCCGCACCAATCTGCGTTGCTAGACGAATCCGCTGCGCTTCACCACCAGAAAGCGTCATCGCGGCTCGGTCGAGGGTGAGGTAATCTAAACCCACATCCAGGAGAAATTGCAGACGGGCTTTAATTTCTCTAAGTGCAAGGTCGCCAATTTGGGCTTGGCGATCGCTCAACTGCAATTTATCAATTCGTTCCCGACATTCTTGAATCGAAGCACTGGTTAAATCCAAAATTCGATATTGCCCCAGCCGCACGGCAATAGCTTCTGGTTTCAATCGTTTCCCCTGACAAACTTCACAAGGCTGGTCTATCAAATATTGCTCAAGTTTTTGTTTTTGGAGTTCGGAACCGGTGTCATCGTACTGCCGTTGCAGAATCCGGATGACACCTGCATAGTTTCTGTAATCATTCCGTTCTTCAATCCAAATCGGCTTCTCAGAACCATACAGGAGAATCTGCTGCTGTTCGGGTGTGAGTTGGTTCCAGCGGGTTTGGATTTCAAAACCATAGGCTTTTCCCACGCTGTAGAGGAGGGAAAGGTAGTAGGAGTTATCTTTATCTGACCAAGGTGCGATCGCGGCATACACTGGCGATTCTGGGTCAGGCACTACCAGTTCTGGCGAGAAGGTACGCAAACTGCCCAATCCATGACAGTGGGAACAAGCCCCGTAGGGAGAGTTAAAGGAAAACAGTCTGGGCGACAGTTCTTCCATCACTGCCCCATGTTCTGGGCAAGCAAAGTTTTCCGAAAAGACTAATTCTTTAGGCGATTGCTGATAGGAATCCTCACTATTTATAGAATTTTCTGCTATGTTACTACTAAGGCTTGATGGTTCGTCTGACTCTACAGAAGTATCATTTAACACCTCAACCACCGCAATTCCACTAGTACGCCGCAGGCAGGTGGTAAGGGAATCAGTCAGACGCTCCTGTAATCCTGACTTCTTGATGAGTCGGTCAACGACAACTTCAATGTTGTGAGTATAATTTTTATCTAATTCAATCGAATCACTGAGTTCTCGAACCTCGCCATCAACTCTCACGCGCACAAATCCTTCAGAGGCGAGACTCGATAGCAGCTTCTTGTGAGTACCCTTCTTGCCCCGGACGACGGGAGCGAGGATTTGGAAGCGGGTGCGATCGGGGAGTTCCAGAATGCGATCGCACATTTGGTCGATGGTTTGAGGGGCGATATTGCGTTGTCTGCCAGAGGCATCGCAGATTGGACAATGCGGTTCACCAGCTCGTCCGAACAACAGCCGCAGATAGTCGTAAATCTCGGTAACTGTGCCAACTGTAGAGCGGGGGTTATTAGAGGTAGATTTTTGGTCAATGGATATGGCAGGACTTAAGCCCTCAATGGCATCAACATCCGGCTTATCCAGCTGTCCGAGGAATTGCCGTGCATAGGCACTAAGGGACTCGACGTAACGGCGCTGTCCTTCAGCAAAGATGGTGTCAAAGGCGAGGGAAGACTTACCGGAACCGGAGACACCCGTGAAGACGATGAGGCGATCGCGTGGCAGTTCCAGGTCGATATTCTTCAGGTTGTGCTGCCTCGCACCCCGAATGCGAATCATGTCCTGGCTATTCTGATTGACGCTGATGGCAGGAAGTAGCCCATTTGGGGATTCAGCTGATTGACTATCTAAAATATCGGCACGGTCAGACATGGGAGGCAGAGCGAAATAGACCTTAACAATCTTAGCGCTGCCTCTTCTAGACGCAGCTGAATCCAGCGATAGGGATTAGACACCATGAGCTGTCGCTCACAATGAAAAAATGAAAATTTCTTTCCCCTAGCCTCTAGTCTAAGAGCGCCTATTTTTTAACTAGGAGTGGGATTCAGCTAAAGTGCATTTTATTTTAAGAAAGTCCTACCGAATAACCTAAGTAGGCGTCAGCAGGAAAGCGCGGTTTTGACCGTTGAACGACCCAAGACCCACAATCTGTCCCTTTTTATCGATGGCGTTTGCATAGATTAGTTTCCACCCAGAATTAGTAGGAATTAGGCTGTTGAGGTCTCTCATCCTACCATTGACCCATATAAAGGGCTGGGAAAAACCACTACTGGTGTCCGCTTCGCCGACAACTTGTCCCCTATTGTTGATGTAATTAGCAATGCTGAAATTGCCGCCGAGAGTGCCGAGGTCTTTCCTCTTGCCCTTTTCCCACAAGAAGGCGTGGGCAGTACCACTACGGCTTCGCCCACTACCGACGACTTGTCCCCTGTTGTTGATGCTGATAGCAAGGATGTTAAGGCCACCGAGAGTGTCGAGGTATTTCATCTTGCCCTTTTCCCACAAGAAGGCGTGGGAAGTACCACCACGGCTTCGCCCACTACCGACGACTTGTCCTGTGTTGTTGATGCCATTAGCAATGGTGGAATTGCCGCGGAGGAGGATTTCATTAGCAATGCTGGAATTGCCGACGAGGGTACCGAGGTCTTTCATCTTGCCCTTTTCCCACAAGAAGGCGTGGTAAGTACCGCTACTGCTTTGCGCACCACCGACGACTTGTCCTATGTTGTTGATGCGATTAGCATGGCTGTTATTGCCGCCCAGGATACCGAGGTCTTTCATCGTACCCTTGTGCCACAAGAAGGCGTGCGTAAAACCACTACTGGTGCCTGCAACGCCGACGACTTGTCCTGTGTTGTTGATGCCGTGAGCCTGACTGTAACTACCGCCAAGGGTACCGAGGTCTTGTAGGGTGCCGTTACTCCATAAGAAGGCGTGGAGAGATCCACTAGTGGTTGTCGCACAACCCACAACTTGTCCTTTGTCGTTGATGCCATAAGCCCGACTGAAACTGCCACCCAAGGTTCCCAGGTCAGTGACGGAATAAGAAAAACTTGTGGTGGCACTACTAACAGTAAATATCGAAAGTCCCAAAGCAATCACCACTGCCCCAACTAAACCGAGTACAAAATTTCTTAGCCAATGAGTCTTCATCTAGTTTGCTCTTCCAAGTCGGTGAACTGAGCCTTCACTACATCACTCCGACTTAGACGAATTGAAATTATGCAGTTAGTTACAAAGATTCATAGGGTCGAATTGAGCAACCTTTGGGAACATCGGAGACTACCCGACACCAATTGCTGTAGGTGTCCTGTTGGGATGAGCAATGTTTGAAGAGGACAAGCCAGAGCGATCGCTTTTATATCCCTGCTTGATCGACTTATCTTCTCGCCTTGTTTCGTAGACTTTTTTGGGGAAACCTAGGTCATGCTTTGGCTAACAGTCCTTAGTCTTTGCCAAGCGCGATCGCTTTTTTCAAGCAAACTCGGCGAGATTTGGGCTGTAATCTTCAGCCGACATCAGGTGCCAATTCGTATTACCCCCTAGCTTTAAGACTTGGTCGTGATATTGCACTAACGTGGGGCGGTGACCGACACTAATAAAGGCTGTTCCTGTTTCTTTGAGCAACTGATAGAGCCGTCTCTCGTTAGCCACATCCAATGCACTGGTTGATTCATCCAAAATGGCGTAGCGAGGTTTAGTAAGCAGCAGGCGTGCAAATGCCAACCGTTGTTGTTCTCCTAGTGACAAAACATCCGCCCATTCCAATTCAACATCAAATCCACCCACCCGTTCTGGCAAATGGGCAAGATTGACTTGTTCGAGTACTTCGTGCAGTTGTTCATCAGTAACTTGACTGCTGGTGTTGGGATATAACAATTGGCTGCGTAAGTCCCCTAGCAGCATATAAGGACGTTGGGGCAAAAACAGGGTTTCCTCTGGTTTTGGACGAACAATGCAACCTGTGCCTGCATTCCACAATCCCGCGATCGCTCGCATTAACGAACTCTTGCCAGCGCCAGAAGGCCCAACAATCAAGACGCTTTCACCCTGCCCCACCTTGAAAGATACATCCCTAACTAAGATTCGCTCATAGTTAGGCGTCTCTAAGGTAACCCGTTGGAGGGCTAGATACTGCTCTTCCACAACATCAATCGTTGCCATGCCCGATGCAGGTGCTGCCATTTGCTTGGAGAGTACCTGATCAAATGTTCCCAAACGATTAATCTGAGTTGTAAAGTTAGTGAGCATATCGAAATTCTCGGCAATAAATCCCAGAGCACTTAAAATAGACACAAACGCTCCAGAAGCTTGCGTTACCTGCCCAAAGTCTATCTCACCAGCAAAGTATCGAGGAGCTAAAAAAACTATAGGTAAATTGGTAAATATCATCCCGGTCCCTTGGGTGAAAAAACCAATGTTACGCTGCAATACAATGAGATTGTTAAAGTTATTCAAAACTTCATTAAATCGCTTTGATACTGCACTGATTTCACGGTCTTCACCTCGCTCGATAAAATGCAATTGATTCGCTGTTGTCTCGGATATGAACTAAGCTATAGCGAAAATTAGCTTCGCGTTGTAGCTGATTAAACTTTAATTTGCTTAATCTCTTTCCGATCAAGATAGTGAAAACAGTTCTAAAAGTAGCCAGTATCACTACAACTAAAGTCAGAACCTTGTCTATTGTAAAGAGAACGCCTAGAAAAGAAATTATTGTGACGACTTGGTTAAATAATAGTCCCCAAATATCGATATTTTGCTTGACAAATAAATTAACATCTTCAGCTAAACGCTGATCGGGGTTATCAATCTTGTCATTGAACTTAATTTTGTAAAATCCTTGATTACTAAAATATTTCTTCAGAAAGTGATTCGTTAGCCACTTTCGCCAGTACAGTTGCAGTAAATTTTGTGAATATAAGAAGAAGACCATAATGGGCGTGAATATGGCAAACAGACCCAATAGCATCAGCCACATCTTATAGAAATCTGAAACATTCTTTCCTGTGACTGCATTCATCAAGTCCCGCATAATATAGCTCTGGACTATGCCCACAGCATTGAAACCTAGCATCAATAACATCACGAGGGCGAACATCCCTCTAGCTCCCCATTTTTCTCTGGAAAAAAAGTAGGGTTTTGCGATCGACCAAAACTGCTTTGCCGACTGCTTCAATTGATTCATTTTGTCTTATGGGTAGGAAAAATTGTGGTTTGGTGGAAACTACCTGTAGCGGATGGGGCAATTCTCGTCGTTCTTGTCCATCAACGACGCCTAGTAGGGGTGATGCTCCAGTGGTACTTCCCTGATGATGCTCGGATTACTTCACAACGTCTATCTTAAGAGAGATGACAAAGCTTAAAGTTCAGCCATTCTGCTGATTAAAATCAGTAAAATGGCTGAAGCCACTCTTAGAGTTTTAGAGGATCAGGGCGTTTTGCCTTTGCCTCCGAGTCTTAACAGCCAAAGGTAAACGGCTTACAGAAGATTCAGCTAATTTGGTATTTAAGTTGCAAAAAAATAATCTGCACTCGTAAAAAAAGAGCGCAGATTAGATGAGAGCTGATTTCTTGCCGCCCTCAGTTTTGTTTGTGTTATGCTTACTGCCCCTCTCCAACTGCCTGACGCAGATATCGTGTTCTACCCGTCTCTGCTGGATGGGCAGGAAGGCGATCGCCTTTTCACACAACTGACCAAGTCGGGATGAGCGATGTTTGAAGAGGACAAGCCAGAGCGATCGCTTTTTCTCAAGCTTCCCCAACTGCTTCTATGGCCGCTTCAAGAGCGATCGCTACATGAGTCCAATGCGTCCCACCTTGACAAAATACGACATATGGCTCTCGCAGTGGCCCATCGGCTGAAAATTCCGAAGTACTGCCATCGATAAACGTGCCACCAGCCATCACCAACTGACTTTCATAACCATGCATTTCTGCGGGTATCGGGTCGAGATAAGAACCTACTGGCGAATGCTTTTGAATGGCTCGGCAAAAAGCAATTAACTTCTCCGGTGAACCCAGCTTAATTGCTTGAATCACATCACGTCGAGGTGCCATAGGTTGAGGATTGACCGGGTAACCCAATTGTTGGAAAACATAGGCCGTTAAGTGATTACCTTTAATCGCTTCTCCCACCATTTGGGGTGCCAGGAATAATCCTTGAAACAGCAACCGATTTTGATCGAAAGTAGCACCACCTGAACTGCCAATTCCAGGGGCAGTTAGGCGACAAGTAGCCGCTTCTACTAAATCTTCTCGACCCGCAACGTAGCCGCCAGCCGTTACAATTGTGCCGCCGGGATTTTTAATCAGAGAACCAGCAATTAAATCAGCACCAACAGCTGGGGGTTCACGGTCTTCGACAAACTCACCATAACAGTTATCGACAAAACAAATAGTGTCAGGATTTTGTTGCTTGACTAATTGGATGATTTTTTCAATATCGGCAATTGAAAGACTCTCTCGCCAGGAATAACCACAGGAACGCTGGATAAGTACCAAGCGAGTGCGATCGCTTACAGCTTGCCCCAAAGCTTGCCAATCTACAGTTCCCTCAGTAGTTAGAGGTAATTCACGGTAAGAAATGCCAAAATCAAGGAGAGAGCCTTGGTTTTGACCTCGTAAACCAATGACTTCTTCTAAAGTGTCGTAAGGAGCACCGACAACCGCTAACATCTCGTCGCCAGGACGCAGGACGCCAAATAGGCAACAAGCGATCGCATGAGTTCCCGAAACAAACTGCACTCGCACAGCGGCCGCTTCGGCACCCATAACTTCAGCAAACACCTTATCTAACGTCTGACGCCCCAAATCATCATGCCCATAGCCACTGACAGCAGCAAAGTGATGAACACCTACACGGTGACGCCGAAAGGAATCCAGCACTTTTTTGAGATTTTGCTTGACTGCCGTGTCAATTCCGTAAAAAATCGGGGATAGTGCCTTTTCTGCTGCTTGCAGCTGTTCTGAGCTGTTCATTAAAACGTTGATTGTCGATTTGGGTTTTTGAAACTAAATAATAAATCTGAAATCCGCCCATCAAAACTTCGATAGCAGATCAGGCTCTTAAAAAAATTGTTTTTTCGTCTTAGGGTTACTGCATGACAATTGCTACGTCAACTAAACTCCGCCCAGATTGGGTCACCATCATCTACATGGCAGTGCTACACATAGCAGCGCTTTTCGCCCTGCTTCCCAGCAACTTTAGCTGGGCGGCCGTGGGTTTAGCTGTCTTTCTCCACTGGGTTACTGGTGGCTTAGGTATTACCCTGGGATTTCATCGCTTAGTCACCCACCGCAGTTTTCAGACCCCTAAGTGGCTGGAATACTTCCTCGTCTTCTGCGGTACACTTGCCTGCCAGGGAGGGCCGATTCGCTGGGTCGGTCTGCATCGTCTACATCATTTGCACTCCGATCAACAGCCTGATCCCCATGATTCCAATCAGGGTTTTTGGTGGAGCCACATGGGCTGGATGCTCTATGATATCCCAGCAAATGACGACATTCCTCGCTTTACCAAAGACATTTCAGATGACCCAGTTTATCAATTTTTCCAAAACTACTTTGTACCCATCCAGATAGTTCTAGGCTTGTTTCTCTACTGGCTGGGAGGCTGGCCCTTCGTAGTGTGGGGAATTTTTGCCCGGATCGTGATTGTGTTTCACTGCACTTGGTTTGTCAATAGTGCTACCCACAAATTTGGTTATCGCACTTATGAGTCTGATGACCACTCGAAAAACTGCTGGTGGGTCGCTTTGCTTACCTATGGTGAAGGCTGGCACAACAACCATCATGCCTATCAATATTCCGCTCGTCACGGCATGAAATGGTGGGAAATTGATCTAACTTGGATGACCATTCAGTTCTTACAGATGTTGGGTCTAGCACAGAAAGTGAGACTAGCCGACAAGAACTAGCGAAGTGTGAAGTATGAAGTGTGAAGTGTGAAGTGTGAAGTGTGAAGTGTGAAGTACAAAACCCAGACACCAAAGAGTGCTTGACTAATTACCTAGTTTCTTTCATCCTTCATCCTTCATCCTTCATCCTTCATCCTTTCCTAAAATTTCCCATTTCCCTGAACAACTTGCTTGAGTGTTGTTAGCGCCTCCAAGCTAATCATCCCTCGACGATATCCTTTCTGATTAGACATCCCTAGAAAAACTGCATCTCCGCGTTTAGGGTTGCGTGAGAAACGCGGCGAGGAATTAATGTAGACCGAGGCGCTATCGATCCCCAAAGCAAACTGGCGGCTTTCCTGGTAAGACTCAGTAACCAGGCAATCGGCATGACCGCTACTATATCGGTTCATCCAACTGATCGCGGACTCAATACTGTCCACCACTTTAAAGGCAATAACCTTATTAAGATAAGGTTGGTTCCACTCCGACTCTGCTGCCAGTCTCAATTGCTCAGGAAACTCAGCCACTAGTTCGGCATCACCCCTAAGTTTGAAGCCCTTTTCCTTAAGGCTGTTCCACAGTATCACTAAGGAGGAGGGCTTTTGATGACGATTGATGAGAATCTTTTCTATCGCATTGACCGGGTCTGGTTCACTGGCGTGGCTGTCTAAAATCACCCAACGTACCATATCCAAGCTACCCGTGGCAGACCAGTAGAGATAGCAGTTGCCCATCGCCGACTTCAAAATGGGTGCCGTTGAGTGTTGCATCACCTGCTGCACTAGTGTCGGTCGTCCGTAGGGAATAACCAGATTCAGATAGTGGTCTTGAGTTACTAAATCTCGAATCGAAGCGCCCTGTTCTGAAGGCAATATTTCTAGGCATCCATCTGGCAAACCTACCTCATCAAGAGCAGTTTGCAGAGCTTTCGCTATTACCTGGTTGGATTGACTAGCTTCGCTACCCCCTCTAAGAATCAGGGTATTACCAGTTTTAATACAAAAGCCTGCTGCGATCGCCCCCAACTCAGGAAACGCCTCATATATTAAAGCGATAACTCCCAGTGGCATCAGTTGACCATACGTCTGAGAGTGGTCAAGTTGATAGGAAGCACTCATCACTCGCCGGATTGGATCGGATAACTCCCCTATCCTTTGCAAGATCTGGATAGTTACCTGGAGCCGCTCTGGTGTCAGCTTTAGCCACTCCAAAATGATTTCTGGCACCGCCATCTCCCGGCTTGCTTCCAAGTCCAGTGTGTTGGCTTCCAAAATGTCATCAAAGGAGTGTTGCAGCGCCTGCGCCATTGCTTGAATGCCGCGACTGCGGTCTACTCCCTTGGTGGTTGCCAAGATCAGAGAAGCGTGGTAGGCGCGGCTTAGGGCAGCCGTTGGGTTAAGCGCAGAACCGCGAGTGTCCATTTCCATTTTCTGCTAACGGCGATAAGCTAGCCAAGTCCATAGCCCAAGAAATCCCATCAGCAGCAGTGGCACCAACAGCCAAACAACGATTGGTTTTGGTGCGTAGTTCAGAGCCAGCGGTAGCCAAACAATCAACAGTAGCAGGACAATTCCCAGCGCCACGGGTAAGTAGCTTTCCCCAAGACTGGAATGGGCTGTATTCCATCGATGCCCCGTCCAACGCCAAGCTTTTTTGTAAGGGTAGCTCGTAGACAGCTGCTCAATTACATACCCACTTTCTTCAACCACAAAAATCTGCTGACAGCGATTGCAGCCAAAGGCTTCTGTCAGCGTAATTGGTACTAAAGAGCCCCGACGCCGACAAGGGCAAGGGTACTCAGTATTTAAGTCAATCTTCTGAGCTTTCTGAGATGGCACAGGCGCTATTGAAAACCAAAATACTTCAAGCAAAGATTATCCAAAATATCTAGGTCGTAATGTTTGTCAATCACTCTTTGCTTTGTGATTGCAAATCCCTACCGCTTAACAGCGGACATGAACCCCGTTTGACAATGGACAGGAAATACCCATTTCTCCATATTAACGCTTTCCTTGAGGTTCACCAATCCTATTAAAGGTTGAAGCCTAGAAAATATATGGATGAAACTTTCATTGGTGTCGGCAAGAGATTTAAACTCCTACTAACTCTCAGTTCCAACGAAGGGTGCTGGAGGAAATCAAACTCCAAAGAAGTGTGAACTCTGTATCTTTCCATACGTTATCCTAACCTACGCCCCGCTAGGCTAACACACTTTAGACTTAAGTCAAGCATTTTTACAAGCCTACAGTTACTTTGAGTACTTTGGGTCTCTCCTACCTGTAAAAGTATCTCACTATCGACTGAGAAACCTTATCTTGTTGCCTTAAGCGGGTAACGCGATTCGAACGCGCGACATTCACCTTGGCAAGGTGACGCTCTACCACTGAGCTATACCCGCATCAATTCAATAATTCTTAGTTTCTCAGACTCCTGAAAATCTGTCAAGTTTTCGGTGTCGGCTCGCCACAAATCCTAAAGCCAGGGGGTCAGCTCAAAGATGAAGAATGTTAATGTTTTACTTCATCCTTTACCCTTCATCATTGATTAGGTCTAATAATCACGACGTACTAATCTCTTTCTGTTCCTCCGGTAACTCAGAAGCGATCGCCCGATTTGAGGCAATCGGCAACGCCTGCGTAGTCACAGTCCCAGTCCCATCCTCATAGGAACCGTAGGCAGCAACTGACCCATTCCCCCTAAACTGCTGCATTAAACTTGCCATTTCCAGGGCATTCATAGCAAAGTCCCAGCCCTTATTGCCCTTGATGCCTGCCCGTTCCAAGGCTTGTTGCATGGTATCCACGGTCAAAACCCCAAAGATTACCGGCACACCAGTTTGAAAACCAGCAGTAGCAATCCCCTTAGAGACTTCGGCCGCGACATAATCAAAATGAGGTGTTTGTCCCCGGATGACAGCGCCAAGGCAAATAATCGCATCATAGCGACGGCTAAGTGCGGCTTGACTCGCCATCAGGGGCACCTCAAAGGCTCCCGGCACCCAAATATAGTCCACTTGAGTGCCGTGGGGATTGGCATCAACACCATGGCGTTTCAAGCAATCTTGACACCCTGCTAAAAGTTTTTCGCTCACCAGGTCATTAAATCGACTAATGATGATCGCAAACCGTAGAGATGTGGTTGAAGTAAAATTTCCCTCGAAAACTGCCATGGTTGTCTTGAAGCTCGTTGAGCTTGAAAATTATGATACGGGTTACCTTCCCAATCTACACCACCAAAAAGTTCAAAACCCCAACTAAAATGACGAGAGCTGCCCAAACCCCAGAACCCAAGAAAATCAAACTTTTGGATTGATTCCAGTTCTGGGGTGTAGCGTAGGCGACCGGGACACCGACGACCATGACAAATGACAACACAACCAGAGCAGTAAGTGATATTTGAAATATGATAGACATTTTTTGTTCTCCAAGACAGCAGCAGACTGGATAGCAACTATTCAGCCGAACAATAACGGATAGTGACATCCTCCTACGCCAAATCGAAGATTATGGCGCAGACTTCCTAACCTCGCGATTAGACATTCCTGGTTGCTTCCTACAACGTAGGTTTTTCGCCACTTACCTAGATATGCAGTTTCCCGCATACCCCGGCAGATCGACTGCACAGGCGTTTTGGTTCCCCAGAGTCCCTGGGTACTAGCTACCAAGTGTTTTTGGAAGCCTTACACCTTAGTACGGTCAGGTTTTTATCCAGACACGGAGTACCAACCGTTGGTACTGTTTCCTGTCTGGAACTCTATAACCTGAGTTGTCAAGGTTCTGACCTTTCCTAGATCTGGTGGTCCCGGCGATGCCTGACTTTCACACTCAGCTAGGTCAGTGGTTAGCTGATGCAACAAGTTTACCATGCTGGCTATTTCGGGGGTTCCACCCCCGCTCAATAGCCCCTCAAACTTCCCATTAGTAAAAGTATTTACCACGAAGAATGGATCTGATTTTGTGTCATACAACAGCTGACTTTGATGCCGTGGGAGCAGCGGTAGGGCTGACGCGCCTGAACCCAAAAGCCAAAGTGGTTCTAACCGGTGGCGCTCATCCAGCGGTTCGGGATTTTTTGGCATTACACCGGGATGAATACGCACTGATTGAACGCCGTTCTGTAAACGCGGAGCAGATTCAGAGCCTAGTTGTGGTGGATAGCCAAAAGCGCGATCGCTTAGGGAAAGCCGCAGAGTGGCTAGACCTACCGCAGTTGTCCTCTATTGAAGTCTACGACCATCATCTAGATAGCCAGACCGATATCCCCGCTACACACACTCAGATTGAACCCGTAGGAGCGACGACAACTTTAATCGTCGAGCAGTTGCAGCAAACCCCAATTCACTTGACAACGGCTGAGGCAACAGTGATGGCACTGGGTATCCACGTTGATACGGGTTCACTGACCTACGATCAGACAACCTCACGAGACGCAGCGGCTTTAGCCTGGTTAATGGCACAAGGGGCGAATGTACGGCAAATCGCCGAATACGTTTCACCTGCCCTGTCTCCCCAGTTGCAACAACTTTTAAAGGAAGCTCTGGACAATTTGCAGTCAGACACGTTGCTGGGCTATACCGTTTCCTGGGTACTCCTTAAAACTCCAGACTATGTGCCAGGGTTATC
The DNA here is from genome assembly GCA_036703325.1 of Coleofasciculaceae cyanobacterium. Lineage (GTDB taxonomy): Bacteria > Cyanobacteriota > Cyanobacteriia > Cyanobacteriales > Coleofasciculaceae > DATNPI01. The sequence continues at coordinate 20,452 of DATNPI010000100.1, read as the reverse complement.
AAGCTTGGCATCACGCCTAGTTGAGCTAACGGAAAGTGATGCACTGCTGCTAGCGGCGGAGTATCCGGGGCCCGAAGGAGAGAGGGAGATGGGGAGAGGGGGAGATGAGGAGAAAATTAGGCCCAATTCTGGAACAACCTCCTCACCCTCTCACCCCCTCACCCTCTCATACTTAACCGTGATTGGACGATCGCACATCGAAGGGACAAATTTGAACGAGTTGTTCCAACCCCTAGGTGGCGGTGGACATTCCCAGGCGGCAGCAATGAGACTCCGAGACGTTAATTCCTCAGCAATCATCGAGCAACTCGTCAACCAACTCAAAGACCAAATTCCCCAACCTTTGAGTGCACGAGAATTAATGTCCTCGCCGGTGCGTACAATTCGCCCTGAGACAACGATTACCGAAGCCCAGAGGATTTTATTGCGGTATGGTCATTCGGGACTTTCGGTAGTGGACGAAAAAGACCAACTGGTAGGGGTTGTCTCACGGCGAGACCTGGATTTGGCACTGCACCACGGTTTTGGTCACGCACCAGTCAAAGGCTACATGAGCAAAAATTTAAAGACCATTACTCCCCAAACATCTCTGCCGGAGATTGAGTCGCTGATGGTGACTTACGACATTGGGCGTCTGCCAGTTGTGGAGGACGGGCAGTTGGTAGGAATTGTTACCCGAACTGACGTTCTGCGACAACTGCATCAAAAGGGGAGTGGGAACCGGAGGTTTAGTGAGGAGGGAGTAGGGAGGGGGGAAGAGTCTCGTCCTATCCCCATCACCAATCCCCAATCAATAATCCCCAATCTTCGCTCACGCCTTGCTCCTGCTCTTTGGGAACTACTCACCAAAGCTGCTCGTGCCGCAGAACAGCAGGGCTGGCATCTCTACCTTGTGGGCGGAGCTGTCCGAGACTTGTTGCTAGCTGATGCCGCTGCTCCTCTACTGCTCGAAGATATTGACTTGGTTGTAGATGGCTTTCATCGTTCAGCTGACGTTGGTGCTGGGGTAGCACTCGCCAAGGCAATCCAAAAAATCTACCCAACTGCCCGCTTAGAAGTCCACGGGTCTTTTCAAACTGCCGCGTTGTTGTGGCACAACGACCCTACCCTTGGCTCCCTGTGGATAGACATTGCCACCGCCCGGACAGAGTTCTATCCCTACCCGGCAGCTAATCCTGAAGTTGAAGCGAGTTCGATTCGCCAAGACCTTTACCGACGAGACTTTACTATCAATGCGATCGCGGCTCGGCTGACAGCTTCGCGGAGTGGGGGATTGCCTCTATTGGATTTCTTCGGAGGTTTGCTTGATTTGCGATCGCGTCAAATTCGGATCTTACACGCCAACAGCTTTATTGAAGACCCCACTCGGATTTATCGCGCTGTACGGTTTGCGGTGCGGCTGGGATTTGAAATTGAACCTCAAACCGAAGCGTATATCCGCTATGCCATCGATAGTGGAGTGTATGAGCGATCGCTGCTACAGAATGGCAAAGCACCCGCACTGCAAACGCGACTCAAAGCAGAATTCAAGTATATTTTGCAAGCTCCCTACTGGGAGAGAGCCTTGCAGCTTCTAGCCTCTTTGGGAGCGCTGCGGTGCCTCCATCCAAACCTGGAACTAGATGAACAGTTATCGCGGCAGGTACGTTTGGTTGACCGTTGGCTGCGACGATTTGACCCTGATAAAAGCCTAGAACACTGGCAGATGCGGCTGGAAGTGTTAATTGCTCATCTGGCACCAGAAGAACGTGGTAAGGTAGCCAACAACCTACAACTGCCAGTGGACAGTATCAACCGACTACAGGAACTAGCTCAAGCACAGACGAACGTAGAAAAGTCTCTACCTACATCCAATAGCAAGAGTGAAGTCGTTCGGCTATTGCAGCCGTATAAGTTACCCACCTTAGTTTTGCTCGCTGTGCAAGGTCCAAGAGCAGTAAGACGTAAGATTTGGCAATATCTCACCACTTGGGCGCATATTCAGGCCCCGCTAAATGGCAATGACCTGAAACAGCTCGGCTATAAGGCAGGTCCGCAATACCGTCAGATTTTGGACGCTCTCTTAGCGGCGACGCTGGATCAAGTTATTCACGATGAGGAGGACGCTAAAGCTTTTCTTGCCCAACATTATCCGCTTAAGGGTTAAAAGTTATAACTTTTAACCCTTAAGCGGTAGCATAAGTTGGAAAATGGCAAGTCACTATTTATGAACTTGACAGCTGAACCAGCCTTGCGTAATGGCAAATACATCCTTGACACCCAATTGGGTGAAGGCGTCTTTGCAAGCACCTACCGGGCAACCAACACTGAGTCGAGACAAACGGTTGTCATCAAAACCATCGGCGAAAATCTGAGCCAGCACTCAGATTTTGACCAATTTAAGCAGCGATTTCTGAAGCTTGCCGAACGATTGAAGAGTTGTGAGCATCCGAATTTAGTTAAGATAATCGATTGTTTTGAAGAGGCGGGACGCCCCTACCTGGTGATGGAATATATTCCGGGGCAAACTTTGGCTGAACTCATTCAATCCCATGTGCTACCAGAAGCAAAAGCCATTGAATATATTCGTCAAATTGGCGACGCCCTGAGTGTTCTTCACAAGGCAGGATTGCTGCACCGGGATGTTAAGCCTCAGAACATCATTCAACGTCAAGATTGTGACAGCGTGGTGTTATGTGAGTTTGGTATTACCTGTGAACTCACACCTGGAGTGATGCAAACCCACGCCAGCCTTATCTCAGCTGGGTACGCACCCTTGGAGCTGTATTCCTTGGGGAGTCAGCACACCCCAGCAACCGATATCTACGCTTTGGCGGCAACTCTCTACTGCTTACTGACAGGACGCCCACCGTTACCGGCACCAGTTCGTGAAGTGCTGCACTCTGACAAGGGCAATCACCTTTTCCCCTCAAACTTGCAGCAACCCAACTATCACCTTAGCCGAGTCGTTAAAAAAGCGATTTGGTGCGGTTTACAAATAGCGCAGAGACGCCCCCAAAATGTAGAAGCTTGGCTTTCCCTGCTTCAGAGCCAAGAGAAAAGCCCGACATCTGGGCAACCTGCACTCACTCGGCGATCAGGAGCCAAACTCAAAGCTCCAGCCTCAGGACAGGCGAATTCAACAGCTGTCCCGACAAAGAGTCAAACGCGCCAACCGCCTAATCAGAATAAAAGTCCGACACCTGAGCCGGCACTGATTCAGGCTTTAATACTCCAACTTAAAGCTCAAAACTCAAAATCTAAAGCTCAAAACTCAAAATCTAAAGCTCAAAGCTCAAAACTTAAAGCTCAAAGCTCAAAACTTAAAACTCCCAAAGCGCGATTACCACTACAAGCACTGCTAATGACAGGTGCGATCGCCGCCTCAGCCGGGATAGGATTTGGCTTTGCACTTCGGATTAACGGCTCTGATAAACCAGGTTCCACGTTCTTGCATACCAAGCAAGCCTTCCCCCCTAGCAGTAACTGGCCCATGTCCGGACCTCACTAGAATGCTGCTGATGTCACCAAGGTGATAGATAACTTTATTACCGAAAAGAACACTTTACTCCTCCATCGGGAGGCAAAGGCTTTTCCGGCAGCCTTTCTGACAAACAAGTTATAATTTGTTGCGGATACTAAAGAATTTTTTCCATGAGTAATTCTGTAATTCATGCCTTCTTTGTCGGCAGAGCTGTAGCTCAAGCTCTGAACGAGCAGGTAGAAGACGCTCTAACCAATGCCCTAAGTGAACTTGGCAAATTTGATGCTGAACAGCGTGAGCGGCTGCGGCAATTTACCGAGCAGGTCATGGAAACCGCCCAGCGTGAAAGCGAAGCGGCAATGCTAGGGCGAACCACCACTGATATTGTGCCAATTGGCTATCGACCCGTTGACCTACAAGCAACAATTGATGATCTCCGAGCAGAAATTGCCCGCTTGCGTGCCGAGTTACAAGTCTATCGCAATCAATCAGTTTAAGACCGGAAACATTCTTCCGTTCTGAATTTTGCTGTCTAGTTGTCGAGCAGACGTGATTGGCACGAAAAATCAACAATTATTCTCTCTTTCAGAGATTTTAAAGCATTTACTAATAATAAAGCTGATTTTTTGAAAACTAATTTAGGAACCCGAGTGTCTGCTCTTTCTAAAGATTCTGTCAAACTCAAGCAAGACAAGGAACGCACGGTGCCGACGCAGCGTGATCTAAGTAAGGCATACAAGGACAAAGCTTACCGCTGGAATCGGGAAAATTACTCCCGTAACCGACGGTTCGTTGACATTTGGGCTTTCGTTTTAACCCTAGTATCTGGGTTGTGGCTCGACAGTAAACCCTGGAGCTATAGAGGTGGCTTCACGGAGGAAAAACGGGCGCATCGCCGCAAAAACCAGGCAATTTGGATTCGAGACACGTTCTTAGATTTAGGGCCAACCTTCATCAAAGTTGGGCAATTATTTTCCACCCGTGCTGATTTATTCCCCAGCGAGTATGTAGAAGAACTAGCCAAGCTGCAAGACCGGGTGCCTGCCTTTAGCTACGAGCAAGTTGAAGTAATTGTTAAGCAAGATTTAGGTAAATCAGTTACAGAACTCTTCCGTAGTTTTGAACCAATTCCTATTGCCGCTGCTAGCCTTGGACAAGTTCATAAAGCCCAGTTGCACAGTGGCGAAGAAGTGGTGGTCAAGGTACAAAGACCAGGTTTGAGGAAGCTTTTTACCATTGATTTACAAGTTCTCAAAGGCATTGCGCGTTACTTTCAAAACCATCCAGACTGGGGTCGCGGTCGGGATTGGATGGGAATCTATGAGGAATGCTGCCGCATTCTCTGGGAAGAGATTGATTATATTAATGAAGGTCGCAATGCTGATACATTTCGCCGGAATTTCCGCAGCGAGGACTGGGTAAAAGTTCCCCGTGTCTACTGGCGGTATGCCTCACCACGGGTTCTAACGCTTGAATATCTTCCGGGTATCAAGATTAGTCATTACGAAGCGCTGGAAGCCGCTGGTCTGGATCGCAAATTGCTTGCTAATCTTGGGGCGAAGGCTTACCTTCAGCAGCTGCTCAACGACGGCTTCTTTCATGCTGATCCCCATCCGGGGAATATTGCTGTAAATCCAGAAGGTGCGCTAATCTTCTATGATTTCGGCATGATGGGGCGGATTAAGACGAATGTGCGCGAGCAACTCATGGAGACGCTTTTTGGCATTGCCCAAAAAGATGCCGACCGGGTTGTCGCTTCCCTCGTTGAATTGGGTGCCCTCTCACCAGTTGATGATATGGGACCCGTACGGCGATCGATTCAGTATATGCTGGATTATTTCATGGATAAGCCGTTTGAGAACCAGTCAGTGAGTGAAATCAGCGACGATCTCTACGAAATCGCTTACGACCAGCCTTTTCGTTTTCCCGCTACTTTCACCTTCGTAATGCGAGCGTTCTCGACTCTGGAAGGTGTCGGGAAGGGCTTAGACCCAGAGTTCAACTTTATGGAGGTTGCAAAACCATTTGCATTGCAGATTATGACAAACGGCAATACTCCCGACGGCAATAGCTTCCTAAATGAACTGGGACGCCAAGCAGCACAGGTTAGTAGTACTGCTTTGGGTTTACCCCGACGAATTGAAGATACGATCGAGAAATTAGAACGGGGCGACCTGCGCGTCCGAGTGCGATCTGTCGAATCTGATCGAATCCTGCGACGTATTAGCAGCATTCAGTTAGGAACAAACTATACTTTACTAATCAGTGCGTTCACCCTGTCGGCTACCATCCTATTTGTTAGTGGGAAAATAGGGCTGGCGTTGGTCGTTGCTTTTGTAGCGGCTATTGCGGCATTTGCCCTAATTCGCTTGCTCAGACGGCTCGACCGATTTGATCGCATGTTATAACTTCCGTAAAGTTTTTGACGCCAGCAAACAATTTATGAAACGTAGCTTCACGGGTCTGACCGATCCGGGATTACTTCGTACCGTGAACCAGGACGACTACTACCTCGACCCCGACGGACGATTTTTTATTGTCGCCGACGGCATGGGAGGCCATGCAGGTGGGCAGGAGGCCAGTCAACTAGCCACGGAAGCGATTCAGGCTTATTTGGAACAGCACTGGCAGTCGGCAGCCGCTTCTGAGGAGTTACTGGAGCAAGCTATCTACGAAGCCAATCAGGCGATCTTGCAGGATCAACAAAGTCATCCAGAACGCTCAGATATGGGTACCACTGCGGTTGTGGTGATTTTCCGCAAAGAGCAGCCTTGGTTTGCTCATGTAGGAGACTCTCGCCTCTATCGGTTACGAAAATCAAAGCTAGAGCAGATTACGGAAGACCACACCTGGGTAGCACGGGCAACGAAGGCGGGTGATATTACTCCAGAGCAGGCTCGGATGCATCCCTGGCGTCATGTATTATCTCAATGTCTGGGTCGCAAGGACTTGCAGCAAGTTGATGTCCAACCGATGGATGTGCAAGGTGGCGATCGCTTATTGCTGTGTACTGATGGTCTTACCGAAGAACTCTCTGATCCCTTAATTTCTTCTTATCTCCAGCCCAGTTTGAGCAGCGATCAGGCTGCCGCTAAACTCGTTGAGGCGGCGAAGGAGAAGGGGGGTAGAGACAACATTACCGTGGTGATTGTTGAAATTGACGACGTGAGTCCTGAGTAATTCCGTCAATTAGCCCCCCATGCCCCCCTGCCTCCTGCTCCCCTGCTTTCTGGAATGGGGAGTAATAGAGCCGGATTTGGTATTAGGGGGGCGAGTGCCTAAGTCCTGTTGATAAGTCAGCGGGGTTTTTGATGCTTGCCGTCTGTTTGCCGATAAAATAGCTTGGCATTGCAGCGAAGAAGAAGGCAAGGACAATGGCTCAAGCAAAGATTGGGGTGATTGGCGGTAGCGGGCTTTACAAAATGGAAGCCCTCAAGGATGTAAAGGAGGTGCAAGTTGAGACACCTTTTGGTTCACCTTCTGATGCCTTGATTGTGGGAACGCTCTCAGGAACATCAGTTGCTTTCCTGGCACGTCATGGTCGTAATCATCATCTAATGCCCTCTGAGCTACCATTCCGGGCAAATATTTATGCGATGAAGCAGTTGGGTGTAGAGTATCTGATCTCGGCTTCAGCGGTTGGTTCTCTCAAGGAAGAAGCTAAACCATTGGATATGGTGGTGCCAGATCAGTTTATTGACCGGACGAAAAATCGGGTTTCTACTTTTTTTGGAGAAGGCATTGTCGCTCACATCGCTTTCGCTGACCCAGTATGCAACCAGCTGGCTAAGGTTTTGGCGGATGCTGTTGCAAGTCTTGAGTTACCCGATGTCACACTGCATCGCGGCGGGACATATGTTTGTATGGAAGGCCCTGCGTTCTCGACGAAGGCCGAGTCCCATCTCTACCGCAGTTGGGGGGCAACAGTGATTGGGATGACGAATTTGCCAGAGGCGAAGTTAGCGAGGGAAGCGGAAATTTCCTACGCAACCTTAGCGCTGGTGACGGATTATGATTGCTGGCATCCAGATCATGACAGCGTGACGGTGGAGATGGTGATTGGCAATCTACAACGCAATGCTACCAATGCTCAGAAAGTGATTCAAGAAACAGTGCAACGTTTAGTTGAGAATCCACCAGTATCGGAGGCTCACTCAGCACTGAAGTTTGCGATTTTGACACAACTCGATAAGGTTCCGGCGGCAACAAAGGAGAAGTTGGGGTTGCTATTGAAAAAATATTTATAGGCTACCTGACAGGGGTTAAAGAAGTGCGCAATAAGCGGTGATTAGAGCAAAGCGATGGTGCAACCTAGCCGACAGTAAACGTGTGTTTGAGTTAATCTTGACGAAATAGCAGTAGTTCAGGGTTGCTCTAGGAAACGCTCACGTTACATTCTTGCCTAGTAAAGCCCATGACTCAGTATAGTCCAATCGCACTTCTTGTCACAGTTGTCTGGATTCCCGTTCTCCTTTATTTTTTCATCCGGTTTCCGCCTCAACGAGCGCTCGTTGTCAGTGTTGTCGTGGGATGGCTATACCTCCCAGTCATAGAATTTCCCTTGCCAGGAATTCCAGATATCACCAAGATGAACGCCACTTGCTACGGCATTTTGCTGGCTACTGTAATCTTCGATTCTGGACGCCTCACTTCCTTTAGACCTGGTTGGGTTGACTTACCGATGTTGATTTGGTGCTTTTGCCCATTTGCTTCATCAATCACTAATGATCTAAGTGCCTACGATGGGTTTTCAGCCAGTCTTGAGCAAGCAATGACCTGGGGAGTGCCCTATTTTCTAGGTCGAGTCTATCTCAATAACATGGCTGGACTGCGCCAGTTGGCAGTTGGGATTTTCGTTGGCGGTCTAACTTATGTTCCTCTATGCCTGCTGGAAGGGCGTATTAGCCCACAACTGCACCGATGGGTTTACGGCTACCATGCCAGCCAAGACTTTACCCAAGCGATGCGTTTAGGGGGATATAGACCAACCGTGTTCATGAATCACGGTCTTGCCGTGGGCGCGTGGATGATGGCGGCGACGCTATGTGGGATTTGGCTGTGGAAAACTGGAGCCGTCAAGGAACTCTGGAACACCCCCATCAACCAGCTGGTCATTGTGTTAATCATCACATTTATCTTGTGCCGCTCCACGGGTGCCTACCTGTTGCTGGTCATGGGGCTGGCGATGTTGTTTGCTGGCAATTGGTTGCGCACCGCGCTCCCGTTGTTGCTTTTAATCTTAGGTATATCAACTTACCTGTACGTGGGGGTCAACGGTACGGTTAATATCAATCAGATTTATGGCGTGGCGCTTCAGATGAATGGTCCAGAGCGGGCCCAATCTTTAAAGTTTCGATTGGATAATGAGGAAATGCTGTCCAAGAAGGCGCGGCAGAGGATGATGTTTGGCTGGGGGGGATACGGACGCAACCGTGTATACGAAACCAACTGGGAAGGAGAGCGAATAGATATCTCGGTCACGGACAGTTTGTGGATTATCGCCTTTGGCGTTAACGGTTTAGTTGGGCTGGTCAGTATCACCGCATCACTGCTACTTCCAGCTGCCAGCTTGGTTCTATTACGTTATCCAGCTAGGACGTGGTCTCACCCCAAAGCAGCACCGGGGGCTGTATTAGCAGTGATCGTAACGTTGTATATGCTCGACTGTGTCTTGAACGCTATGACGAACCCGATCTTTGCACTCGCCAGTGGGGCAATGGCAGGGGCTGTCCTGGAAGAGAAAAAAACCAATCAAGTCAGAGGCACTCCCTCGACCGTACCCAGGCGTTCCTTGGCTCAGCCAAGACAAAATCAGCCGGGTTAGACTACTGGCTTGAGGCAAAATTCTCGCGACGAAGAGCATAGAGAAGGACTGCACCTGCGATCGCTACTTGGAAAAAGCTACCTCAATTACTTTCTTAAAACGCTAGACGCGTATTTGAGTTACCCTTGACAAATCAGCAGCAAGCACTTCCAGTGGTGTTCTCTATCGCCCAGTAAAGCTCATGACTCAGTATAGTCCGATCGCGCTCTTAGTCACGATTGCCTGGATTCCTGTAGTCCTTTATTTTTTCATCCGGTTTCCGCCTCAGCGAGCACTTGTTGTCAGTGTTGTTGTCGCTTGGCTATACCTCCCCGTCACCAACTTTCCCTTGCCAGGAATCCCAGATATCACCAAGATGAACGCCACTTGCTACGGCATTTTGCTGGCTACTGTAATCTTCGATTCTGGACGCATCACTTCGTTTAAACCTGGCTGGATAGACTTACCAATGTTACTTTGGTGTGTTTGTCCGATGGCTTCATCACTGACAAATGGTTTAACGGCGTATGATGGATTTTCCGCCAGTCTCGATCAAGCAATGACCTGGGGAGTGCCCTACTTTCTGGGTCGAGTCTATCTCAATAACCTGGCTGGACTACGCCAGTTGGCAGTTGGGATTTTTGTCGGCGGTTTAACTTATGTTCCTCTGTGTCTGCTGGAAGGACGCATTAGCCCGCAACTACACCGATGGGTTTACGGCTATCATGCCAGCGCCGACTTTACCCAAGCAATGCGTTTAGGGGGATATAGACCGACCGTGTTCATGTCTCACGGTCTTATGGTAGGCGGGTGGATGATGGCGGCGACGCTATGCGGGATTTGGCTGTGGAAAGCTGGAGTCATCAAGGAACTGTGGAACATTCCCATCAAACAGTTGGTAATTGTGTTAATCATCACATTTATCTTGTGCCGCTCCACGGGTGCCTACCTGTTGCTGCTGATAGGTCTAGCGATCCTGTTTGTTGCCAATTGGTGGCGCACCGCGCTGCCACTGTTGCTTTTAATCCTTGCTATATCAACTTACCTGTACGTGGGGGTCAACGGTACCGTTAATGTCAATCAGATTTATGGCGTTGCGCTACAGGTGAGTGGTCCAGCGCGGGCGCAATCTTTAAAGTTTCGATTGGATAATGAGGAGCTTCTGTCCAAGAAGGCGCGGCAGAGGATGATGTTTGGCTGGGGGGGATACGGACGTAACCGTGTATACGAAATCAACTGGAAAGGAGAGCGAATAGATATCTCGGTCACTGACAGTTTGTGGATTATCGCCTTTGGCGTCAACGGTTTAGTTGGGCTGATGAGTATCACCGCATCACTGCTACTTCCAGCTGCCAGCTTGGTTCTATTACGTTATCCGGGTAGGACATGGACTCATCCGAAAGTAGCACCGGCAGTTGTGTTAGCAGTGATCGTAACGTTGTATATGTTCGACTGTGTCTTGAACGCCATGACTAACCCGATCTTTGCACTCGCCAGTGGGGGAATATCAGGGGCTGTCCTGGAAGAGAGAAAAACCAATCAAGTTAGAGGCACTCCCTCGGCCGTACCCAGGCGTGCCTTGGTTCAGCCCAGGCAAAACCAGCCGGGTTAGACTGGCTTGAGACAAAATTCTCCTAACCTTTCTACCCAGTAAATGGGTGATCAACTACAGAAGATTGACCATGCGATCGCTACCAATGAAACGCCTCACCCAGGAAATAGTAGAGAATATAGCCGAGCAAGCCCGTAGCAGTCCCCGACAGCGCCAGAACTACAACTTCCATGAACCATCAGAAAAAGTTCAGCGATTTCTCAACGTCCTTCAACCAGGAACCTACGTTCGCCCCCACCGACATCAGCGTCCACCAGAAGTCAATGGCTTTGAGTTCTTTGTCGTGATTCAAGGAGAATTAGGGATGATTCTTCTCGATGAGAACGGTCAAATCCTGCACACAGAGCTTATCAGTGCCAACGGTGCGACTCGTGGCATCGAACTGCCGGAAGGGACTTATCACACCCTGGTGGCACTGGTTCCCGATACTGTGATTCTCGAATTCAAAGAAGGACCCTATGACCCTAGTTTGGATAAAGAATTTATGGGCAGCTTTCCAGCGGAAGGAACACTAGAAGCTGGGCAAATGGTGGAGAGATGGAAAAGCTACTTTAACTAGACTGGAGAATCCCAGACCTCAAGGGGTGGGATTGTCAAACCACCTGATAGATAAAACTCAGAGTTGCCCAAGCATTCACATCCAGGGCATAGGTGTCAGAAGCCGTGCTGGTAGAATCCAGGGGGTAGGAGGAAGTCTTTGCCGACATGGCACTGGCATTGTGTAAATCTTGCAGCACGGCTTGCGCCACTTGCAACGGATTAAATAAATCACCAATTCGCTCTCCCTCTCCTTTAGGACGCCTTGCCGCTTCCAGTGCCTCGATCGCCTTTGTGAAGGGCACCCGACTGCCAATCAGTTGGATTTCCGCCAGTCCAGCAGGACCTGCGACACCCCAATCAGAGACCGCTAAAGATTGCGGTAGCGTTAGGGTTTCTCTAGGTGCGACTACGGCATTTTTGAGGGGGGGTTTCTTTTCTGGCTCCTGTGTTTCCTGAGAGGATTGGATATTATAAAGTGCGATCGCATTACCGCTGCTATCAAGACCTAGCAGGATGAAATAAATTGGGCGATCGCTGTAGTTCTCCAACCGATACTGGATATGACTCCCAATTGGCAAAGTTGGAACACTTCCCTCTGCAACACGGGGCATCAAGTCACGGTCTGTCTTTTGTAAAGCCAACGCCTGTGAGGATGAAGACGCCCGCAACGTTTCTCGTTGCATCACCACCCTAGCTTGAGGGGCAACTATCTCCAGCGTCGCCCGGAGACCCAAGCGCGACGACCCTTCATTCGCCGTCAGACGCAGCAATTTTGCCGCCAGTAACGTTTTCAGCTTTAGGGTAAGCCGATTGACTGCCGACTTCACGGCCTCTCCGGCTTCTCCAACCGTATCGCGAATTGGGTCACTGGCCAGATAGAACAGTCCATAGCCCCCTGTCCTAACTGAGGGCTCACTAGCCTCCGTGCGTGTAGTAGCTGCATCTGAGGGTGAATCAGCCGCTGTTGGTGCAGGAGGTGGGATTTCTCGCACTTTCCCAAACAGATAATCAGCAGGTTGTTCCCCCGCTACCACCACCGATGATACATAAGGGATATTTGAAAAGGCACTCGTTGCATCCACCCGCTCAATCCGTTCCAGCATCGCATCCAGAGCGATAGTCAGACCAAGATTGCGGGGCAACACACGAATCGCTTCTTGAACCAGCTGCCCTACTTGTACTTGGTAATTATCAGCAACACCAATGCCAACAATTCGTGCCCTTGCTGTCAGACCCTCTTTGGCGCGCATTAGCAGTTGCGGTTTTTCAAGGGTTGAAGGAGGAAGGTTTTCAACATTACCTTCAACGTTCAACTCTTCTCTGGCAATTTTAGAAGGAGAAAGGGTCAGTAGAGAATTAGTTCCGTAGTACTCCAGAACCGTTGCTGGCAAACCTGCTAACCACACTTGTGCGGATTTGCTATTATCATCAACAGCTGTCACCACCCCATCAGCACCGATACTGGGGTCAGGTGGCAGGTAGTAGGCAAGCAATGGCTGCTGAAGACTCTTTTGATTCCTTAGTGTGGGCTGTTGCTCTTTCCCTACCAGTTGGTTCACCATCCCCGCCGCACGACTCAGGCTAATCTGAACCGTTGTCGCCGGGGAAGCCTGCCACAGCTGCTGAGTTAGAGCGTAGGTAAATAAGCCAGCACTGAAGCCAGACCATTGAGCCTCCGTTGCTGGTTGACTTGGTCCTGCGGCGGCGAGAACAATTCCTGGCATCTGATTTACTCTTTCAGAACTCTTGATCTGCTCCAAAGAGGATTTAGCACGTAGCAGAATTTGTTCTTGAAAAGCCAGTTCTTCCGGACTAGGACGTTCTGCCGGGGGATTAGGGCAAGACCGCACACGTAGATTACCTTGGAGGATGTTACCCGCCGTAGTGTAGCTGGTATCGAGGACAGTGGTGATGTGATCAGTCGCTAGCGATCGCAGTAGTAAAACCAGCGTCTCTTCCAGTAAATCATTAGCGATCGCTGCCCCCTTGGAAGGCACAATGCTATCTACTGGCACCAAGCTGTTTTGAATGTATACAGCCTTATCGGTTTGAGACTCCTCACTCATCTTGACGCGGCTACCATAGCCACTGAAGTGGAAGACCACCACATCACCAGCCTTAGCTTGCTCAGTCAAATGCTCAATAAAAGCCGTTTCAATATTCTCCCGCGTTGCTTGACCATCCGTCAGTGTTAAGATGTCGCTGGCATTGAAGCCAAACCGATGAATCAAGAGTTCCCGTTGCAGTTCCACATCCGTGACACAACCCCCCAAGGTTGTGCCACGAGCATACTGGTTGATTCCCACAAGTAGCGCCAACTTCCGCCCACCAGGTTGTGCCAGCGCCTGGAAATAGCGCTCCAATAGAGGCACTGCTAAAGTTTTATCACCCAAAAGTGATAAAACAGTTTCACTGACACCTAGTGCAGCCAGCGCTAACCCAGCCTGTTGCAAAAAAGTCCGCCGCTTCAGTCCCATATCACTTATTAGCTATTAGCTATCAGCTATCAGCCTACCAGGAATGTCGATTGTGAATTTTCGATGATCTTTGAGAGCTGAATCCGCTTGAGTGCTATCTAACTCTATCTCTGAGCTAGCATCGGCTCAAATCTCATAATTCGAAATATTCATCGCCCTTGCCAACTCAGCCGCCACCTCAGGTCGCGAGAACTCTGGCGGTGGTAACTCGCCCCGACGCAACATCTCCCGAACTTTCGTCCCAGAGAGATGAATCCGTTCCTCCAGCACACTAGGGCTAGTCTTCGTCGTTGCCATCTGCTGGGTGCGCTTGCAGTAGAACGCATGTTCAAATTTCATTGGCATAATGCCCAATTCAGTTGGCTCAAACTCATCAAAGATGTACTGGGCATCGTAGGTACCGTAATAGCTACCGACGCCTGCATGATCGCGCCCGACAATGAAATGAGTACAGCCGTAGTTTTTGCGGATTAGGGCGTGGAAAATTGCCTCCCTAGGACCTGCATAGCGCATAGCGGCTGGATTAATCGCCAGAATCACTCGGTTTTCCGGGAAGTATCGCTCCAGCATAATCTCGTAGCAGCGCATCCGCACGTCAGCTGCGATGTCATCGCTTTTTGTGGCTCCTACCAAGGGATGCAGGAATAGACCATCTACAGTTTCTAGGGCGCACTTAATGATGTATTCATGTGCCCTGTGGATAGGATTGCGTGTCTGGAAGCCCACAACTGTCTTCCAACCCCTTTCTTTGAAGAGGGCGCGGGATTTAGCTGGGTCGATTTGGTAAGGCGGAAATAGGGGATGGGGGTCACGATGCAGCAACCAGACGGGACCTGCCAGATTAATTTCTCCCTGCTCATAGAGGACATTGACGCCTGGGTGAGCTTCGTCATCTGTGCGGTAAACATTAACCGCTTCGCGAATTTTGTCGTAACGATACTTTTGAGTCAGCTGTAAGACACCAATAAAGCGCCCCGTCGGGTCATCCAGACGCACCAAGTTGCCTTCCTTTAACGGCGCTGCTATTGCTTCTGCCACTGAGAGCGTGATTGGGATTGACCAAGGCAGACCGTTAGCAAGACGCATCTGGTCAACGACTGACTCGTAGTCGGCTTGTTCCATAAAGCCAGTAAGTGGACTAAATGCCCCGATCGCAATCATCTCTAGATCAGAGGTTGCGCGTTTGTCAAGTTCCACTGTAGGTAGGAAGTCAGCTTTCTCTAAGAATTCCAGCCGCTGATTGTGTGAAGCAATGCGGTTGACTAGGTGACCGCCGTGGGGTGGGATGCCCTCTGGATGATGACTCAAAATAATCCTCTTCTGGGTGAACTTCAATTCATCGAAATTAACTTAGTTTTACAATTTTTCATGCCGTTTTGCTAAGATATTTTTCCTGAGACTCTCATACCTTTGGGTGTGTGGTTCTCTACTGCCCGACTCTAGGAGCGGGATGCCCTCTGTCAGGCTCTCGACTTTCGTCTACAACATCCTGAGTCTCAGACATTTTCAGCGAGACTTTTGCCGCGACCCGCTCTACCTGGAAGGCAACGACCAAAGGAGGAAGGAAGAATCCAACGAGATGGCAGGTTGAGTTCCCGTCGCTGTCCTCCAAGCCGCCGGCAAGCGCAGCTGTACACTATGCCAGTCGGAAAGCAACTAACTCACTTGGAGGACGAATGTATCGGGTTCAATATAAAAAATTATTTTATAAACTAAGATTAACCAATTAAAAGTAAAAAATTATTTCAAAAAATCTGCTATTAATATCACGTTCAACGTCCAAAGGAAAGCAACAACCTAAGTGTTAGGTAAGATTGTTGAATCTTTGAATCCCACTACAGTGACTGCGTGGGATGATCAAATGATTCTCCAAAAGTAAAAGCATCTCTGATTATGTCCAGTGGAGCTAGAAAGAGGTAAGAGTTAAGGATCGAGAGTTGAATCTATTTAATTTAAAACTTTCAACTCTCAAGTTCACTCTCCTCGCTCACTCCCTACTCCCCCTTCTCGGCTTCTGAATTGCGAGTCTTCCAAGCCTGTTCCAACAGTCCAGTCCAGCGCTTTTGCACTTGTTTGGATGTACAGCCGAGGGCTTTGGCAATCTCTGCATCACTTTTGTGAGCCTGCTTGAGGGACAACAGCAGCTGTTGTTGGGGGTCGAGTAGTGCGACAAACGCGTCCCACTGCTTGCTTGACATTCCGAGCTTTTGGTCAAGGTCTGCCCCTAGCCATTGATGTACCAGTTTCCAGTGGGAAGAGCGAGAGAACTTTTCCACATGGTACTTAAAGCGCTGTTGTAGATAGTCGCGTTCTCTTGGTGTCAAACCGAGGATGTCATCAATGTCTGGTGCTGCCAGGTCTTTGAGCTTTAGGACGAGGTAATCGGCACAGTCGGAGTGACCTTGAGCTTCCAGATATTGTACTAGCTCGGAGATAACGCGATCGCGTAGCACAGCCTCACTGGGGTCGGTAGTTTCCGCCATCAGGCGCAACCGCACTTGCTGCATGGCAGGTGAGCGGCTTTGCTCCTGCGCTTCTTCGCTCTTAGCAAACTCGACTGCCTGTTCAATATCCAGTGGAGTTTCGCTGGGCTGGCGTCTGGCAAAGCTCTGTGCCCTCAGCACAATCAACTGCTGGTTATTGCGATTGACCATTGAGATGCGCCGCTTGGCATATTGCTCTGTAAACGCCATGTACTCCGCTAGCTCAAGCTGAACTCTAGGGGTGTAATCGGCCTCCATCTGATTCTCCCGTCGAAAGGCTTTGAGAGACTCAGCGTAAAAGTCTTGCAAAAAGTCTTCAATCAAGGTGTATCTAGCCGCAAAGCTCAACTGGGATTGAGTTGGAGCGATATGGCGATATATCATCACACTGAGATTGCTGTGCAGTTCGGTACGACCTCGCTTCGAACCCAGCTGATAGTAAGTCAGACACTTTTGCAATCGATGACGTGCCAAGGTGAATTGCCAGGAGCGGATTTGACCAGAAGTTTGGATACGATTGCTCTTGCTGCAAATCCGTTCCACTTCTAGAGCAATCCGGTTGACCACGGCTTGAGCGCGGCTTGGTGTAGTTCCAAGATGCGATCGCAGTTCTTCCAGCAACAGCTCTGTAATCGCCTGAATATCTGTTCCTGAAACAATTTCCGGAGCGTGCAGGTGGCTGTCAGAAGTGTGATCTATGGACTTGGCGGTATTAACGTTCATGGTATTGCCCCTAAAGCACTACAGTTATGAATTGCAGCGACACTCAACAGAGGGAGAACTTTTGTGGATGTCACCTATCAGAGGTTCACTCTCTGTTGCTGTCTACAATTCGAATGTAGATGCCTCCCTGAGGTTCGGGTCATTCGTCTGTGTAGCTACCTAAGAGCGCACTATTTGACCACTGGCATCGGCAGATGATTATCGGCACTGCCTACCGCTGTAAACCCTTGTGGGAAAACCACTTTAACGATTTAAACCACCAGGATTATGAAGGCATCTAGAGCCTGCTGGAGTGGACAATCGAGAAACTGGCGAGAAACCGAGTTAATACAGTTTCCCTGATCTGGAATGCCCTATCCGCCGCCTGTAGTCTATGTTTTGGTGAACAGACCTTTGGCGTCGCAGTGACAACCTCATGCTCTGCTTCGGGCACTCATGCCAACCAATACAAGGATTTTGGATTGCCGATTTTGAATTGACCCCGCCGACTCGTCGGACAGGGAAAGATTTAGAGTTTTGGTAGCCCGTGCAAGTGCCGACTTCAAGAGTCGAGCCTTTTGAAGCAACATCCGTTTCTTCTAATCCAAAATCCAAGTTGCGCTGAAAGCGCACCTTTGGTGCGATCCAAAATCCCAAATCGCTAGTCAAGTGCCCCTACTTCCCTCATTGGCTGACTGGTGACGCCCAAACCGATGCTGCCTCCCATCCCAGACCTTTGCGCACGATTGTAGGTTCCTCGCTGGTCATGTCTAGGATGGTGGACACCTGATAGCCTGGTTCCGAACCATCGTCTACAATGATGTCCACCAAACTATCTAACTCATCGAATAGCCTGGATCGTTCCAGTTCAACAACTGGAGTTGTGCCAACCTCCTCCTCTGGTACATGAGCAGAGGTGGAAATGATGGGATTTCCCAATGCTTCCAGTAGCGCTTGACACACTGGATGATCGGGAACTCGGATGCCGGTTGTTCTGCGTTTGGGATTCATCACCAACCGGGGCACTAACTTCGTTGCTGGTAGCACAAAGGTGTAAGGGCCTGGAATCAGATGCCTCATAATGCGGTAAGCTGGGTCACTTACCCAGGCATAGTGGGCAATATTCGACAGAGAGGAACACAGAAACGTCAGGGGCTTATCATTAGATAATTGCTTCAGACGCCTCACACGTTCTACTGCGGACTTCACATTCAGGTCGCAACCGATGGCATAGACGGTATCTGTCGGATATAGCATCACAGCACCATCTTGCAGAGCGTCCTTAATTTCCTCTATTCGTCGTATTTGGGGATTTTCCGGATGGACAGTGTAAATAGCAGCCATTAAAATTTTTTCTCTCAACCGTCAAATCATAAAAGTTAACAGTCATGGATGATGAACTCACTTACAACTCAACAGGCAAAACATGACAAAGTTAGCTTACCTGGATTGTCAGACAGGAATTGCGGGAGATATGTGCCTGGGTGCGCTCGTGTCGGCGGGTGTGCCTTTGGAGTATTTAATCGAAAAGCTTAAAGGACTGGGTATTGAGCAGGAGTATCAGTTACGTGTACAAAGTGTTCACCACAACGGTCAGTTAGCAACGAAAGTCCATGTGGATTTATTGGGCAAAGCAGAGCACCATCACAACCCTGAACAGAACCACGGGCATACTCACGATCATGACCATCAGCACAATCACGGGCACGACCACTCTGATGAACTAACTCCAGGCACCAGAGACCACAGACCTCACGACCACGACGCCTCTGTTCATGCCCCAACACGGCACCTGCCAGAAATTGAGCAATTAATTACAGCCGCAGGGTTACCGCCACGGGTGTCACAGTGGAGCCTTGCTGTCTTTCGCAAGCTGGCAGAGGCAGAAGGGGCGGTACATGGCATTGCCCCAGAGAAGGTTCATTTCCATGAAGTAGGGGCCACTGATGCCATTGTAGACATTGTAGGTACCTGCTTGGGGTTAGATTGGCTAGGGATTGACCAACTCTATTGTTCGGCTCTCCCCACTGGGGGCGGCACAGTGCGGGCAGCGCATGGTCGGCTACCCGTGCCAGTGCCGGCGGTGCTGAAATTGTGGGAATCGCGTCAGGTGCCGATTTACAGTAATGGCATTGAGCGGGAACTGGTGACACCAACTGGGGCAGCTCTTGTTGTCACTCTCGCTACCAGCTTTGGCTCCCCACCGCCGATGACTCTCCAACGTGTTGGTAATGGCGCGGGTTCGCTCCAGTTACCGATTCCCAATATTTTGCGACTCTGGATTGGTCAGTCGTCAGTGGCACAAACAACGGACAACGGTCAACTGACCACTGACTCTTCCCTCCTAGAAACTATCTCAGTACTGGAAACCCAAATTGATGATTTAAGTCCTCAAGCGATTGGCTTTGTGTTTGAGGAACTCTTTAACGCTGGTGCAGTGGATGTCTTTACTCTGCCGATTGGGATGAAAAAGTCTCGACCGGGCGTCTTGCTGACGGTAATTTGCCATCCTCAAGACATGGAGGCTTGTGAAGCTGTCTTATTCCGGGAAACTACGACTTTGGGAGTCCGGCGTTTGACCCAGCAACGAGCGATTTTGGAGCGGGAAATCCAGAAGGTACAGACTAAATATGGTGAGATTCGTGTGAAGGTGGCTTGGAGCGATCGCGCTAGACTACAGCCCTTTGGGTATGAAAACAGTGAAACGGTAGCGGCGTTGGGAACGTCAACGACTCCGCTAGCGTTAGCGAAGCGACACGAAGTCCACAGTCGCACCGATCGCTCAATCAAAAGAACAATTACCAATGTGCAGCCCGAATACGAAGATTGCGCCAACTTAGCAAGAGCACACAACTGTTCTTGGCGCGAGGTGCATCAGTTGGCGCTTCAATCCTGGTATCAGCAGTATGGGCTATCAACCTAACCTAGTGCAGCTTCACAGAAGTTTTCCACCAGTTCTGCCAGCCTTAAGCTCATCCCCCGACGCTCAGTACTCTTGATTTCGCGTCAGTAGTCAGTAGTCAGTTGTATTTTTTACTTCAATTACTCTCAGGTATACTTTCGCAAGTTCTACTAACCACTGACCACTGATACCAATTGGTCTTAAAAATGACACAAATCGTGTTAGCGAAGCGGCTCCCAAAGAGCTAGGGGTTAGGTGGTAGGTGGTAGGTGATGAAGAGATTTTACCTAAAACCTAACCGATTAAGTTCTTGTGTCGTTTCAGTAACGCTAACGGAGCTGTGCTGTTAGTGAAGCGCAGCGCTAACCTAGAGAGCAGAAGACCTTCGCTATCGCTGTCAGAGTTGTTAAAGTAGGGCGGAAGATACAAGTAAACACAAGTGCAGTGAGCTATGGTAGAACGTCCGATTA
>DATNPI010000414.1:0-16574 GCA_036703325.1 Coleofasciculaceae cyanobacterium | reverse complement strand
CCCGCCTGCGCGGGTTATAAAACTCTTGATTTTCCATTAGTCCGCGTAGGCGGACTTGGTTTGTATAGCCTGCGAATTCTATTCGCTAGGGCTTAAGTTGACGCCGATGCTACAAGAGATGCCCCTACAATGCAAGGTTAGGGTGATGAGCGTTTTGAGGCGGCAGATTCGGATTAACTGAATCGATGAATGGTTAGGCGATCGCTCCAAGGGATGGTTAGGAGCGATTCCCCTACCGGATAGCTGACGCTCGTTCCTCGAAGAGAGCTTCGCTAACGCTTGACGCCCATCATAAAGAGCAAGACGCGATCGCTTCCACTTAACCACAAAACAGTCTAAACTGATATCTCGTGCGTTAGGGTAAGCGTATGCAGGTATCCAGACATCATCATTCAACTTTTTTCTGGCTAAAGTAGCCCATTGATAGGGAGACCAAACCCTAAAAAGAATCGAGTTGTTAGGACGAGTGCGAGTAACCCCACGAGCAGCGCAGTAAACTGAATGTCCTGGATCAAACCACTCAATTTCTCACGCCATAGACCATAATTTATTACCGAATAGTAGCAAAGGTCATTAAGCGCAACGGCGATGATAGCTCCTGGAACTTTAAACAAGTGAAATCCCAACATTACTCCAAGGGAAGTCCAAACAAACCTAGTAACCTGAGCGAAGGTTCCATATTGAGGCTTGCCAATTGCCATTAGGGATGGCTCATTCGTATTGCACAGCATCCGAGGCCAAATGCCTAGGGCCAGAATCGGCAGCATCCATGCGGCATCAATGTACCTTTTGTCATACAAGACCTTGATCAGGACATCCCCAAAGCTGATTAGCACTGCCAAGCCAAAGGTCAAGGC
This sequence comes from Coleofasciculaceae cyanobacterium, assembly GCA_036703325.1. Classification (GTDB taxonomy): domain Bacteria; phylum Cyanobacteriota; class Cyanobacteriia; order Cyanobacteriales; family Coleofasciculaceae; genus DATNPI01. Next base: position 15,717 of record DATNPI010000414.1, on the reverse strand, counting down.
GAGCAGGATAAGCTTGCGGTTGTGCAGGAGCTTGGCGCGAATTTCTTGACGAGGAAGGTCAGCAATCCTGGAAAGAGCAGGAAAAATCACCTTACCGCTGAGCGCATTCGTGACATTACGCGGCAGGTCAGCGAACGTCATGGCAACGCCATACACCCCCAACAGTTCCAATGGGATCAATTTGCCAAGAATCAGTCGATCAGCTTGTTCAGCAAAAAATGTTATGGCTGTTGAAATAAATATCCACTTTCCAAAAGAAAAAAGCTCTTTGGAGGCCTCCTTGTCCCAGACAAAGCGGTTCGATGAGTTGGGCATCATCCGAAAGCTCCACACCAGTCGGGCTAATTCCGAGGCAATAGCGCCGATGACCAGCGCCCTGATTGAATGATCGAAGGTCGCCCAGATAATCGTCACTAATAGGGTAATAAACTGCCCCCCGAACTCAAACATTGCCACCTGACCGACTTCCATGCGGCGGTTAAGCGTGAACACAGCGGTGGAATTGAACCCAGCAATAAGCGCTGTGAGAGCAACCACTGGAACCAACCACCTTAACTCTGGCTCGTTGTAGAACGCGGCAACTGGCCAGGCAAGCAACAAAGAACAAAACCACAAAATTACACCGCGAACTACTTGTAAAGTCCAGGCAGTATTAAGAAAAGCTGGGTCATCCCCGCGTTTATTCTGGATAATGCTTGTACCAAGACCGAGGTCTGAGAACAGGTGCAAACCAGTGATGAAGACATAGACCAAGGCCATCAAACCAAACAATTTTGGCTCAAGCAGGCGAGTCAGGATCAGGTTCCCGCCGAGTCGCAGGACTTGACTTGCTCCATAGCCAGCAATCGTCCAAATTGTCCCACGGATAGCCAGCTTTTTAATTGATGACATGATTATTGTGGCAGGTAGAAAAACCGAATATTTGGGTTTCAGCTGTACAAACGCATCTAATTTTTCAAGCCATGTAAAATCATGGCTGGGAATTTAGAGCAAGTTTTATTCACAGCTGTGAGTTATTGATATGACTGATATTCAGAATTTAGATGCGTTGGCCCTAGAGGTCTTTTGCCGCTCGCTAGATGTAAGCACCCCTGGCAAATCTTGACGAAGCTGGGCAGCACCATTACCCGCTTACATAAAAGCTTTAAGAATTCAATCTTCAGGAAAAAACCATGATAAAGATTGCAGGAAGATTCCTAATTTGGCTCAACTGTTCCACCATCAGATTTCTTCAGTGGATCTCCCTGTTGCAGCAATACACCAAGACCTATTACTAACAGACTAGCAGTAAATCCGGAAGACCGCCTCTAATTTCAGCTCTTTGACTTAGATGCATCAGTTTTTTAGCATTCATACTTTAACTTTTATGTTGATGCGGAAGTCTTAGTAATTGTGTTAGTGTTGAGTTCAACGGCTTGAGGGCAATCAATCACAAAGATTTGAGAAAAATTGCTGATGCAATAACTCACAAGAAATGAAAAGAAGAAGCTGGGTTTCAGCTGTATTTCGCTCAAAGAGCGGAAGCTAAGACCGTTGCATTCAGCATAGCAAGCCTCTACCACCAAGACATCTATCTACAACTGTCTTTACTTGAACGTCAGTTGCTTTCTCGGCGCTGGCTTGACTGCTTCCCCAGCAATTGCCTCTACTGCTCTCCGCTGCTGGGACACGCTCAACATAAATTTTTGCCTCTACCTGCCACTTTTTTTAACTGAGCTCGTCTTATCAAATAATCGTGGGACGATCTTCGCTGGCACTTGTAATCGAAGAAAGCCGATCACCGCGTGAATCGAGGCAGGATAAAGCTCCAGCATAAGGCTAAAAGCCTACCGAGCTTAAGCCGTAGCTGAATGCATCGTTCATAACTTTGGAATGGCTATATCAACAAAAGCTTTCCAACAGGATATTTCTGTACTTTTAGAAAGTCAAAAAAAAGATGATAGTCCAAGAACGTCCTAAGACTTCAACACTTCAGGTCTCAGTACCGTCTGCTCCGAATCAAGCGCTCTACACCAGGAAATATTCCAGTAGTCTTAAGCGTGAGCAGTTGTTATTTTCCTACCTAATGGCTCGGCAAATCCTTTCTTATCTTCTTAAGGATGTATCGAGTCACCGTTGGTCTCTGCCCCAAGCCAGGAGGCTCTTGTTGATTGTATTAAAGTATTCACCTCAGTTCTTTGCTTTGTACCAGCAATACCATCGCCTTCCTTGCCTGTGCCCGTCTTCTACCTCATATCAGGCTACAGCGATAAGTATTTAAGTTACAGCCATAACTCAAATTTTTTAGGTGTTCAAGGTGTGTGCGTAGATCGCGTTGAACCCACAAAAAAAAATCGCACCTCTTGAGCTAGAGATGCGACTATTCATTGACGTAGACTTAAAATTTACCCAACAGCTGCGGGGGCTTTTGTTGGAGCAAAGTATTCGTTCTGCTCAGCCCGTAGTTTGTCACAGAGGCGACCTTCTGGCAACTCGACATCGTCGTAGGTGAGGACTTGGTCTTTGGCAATATCCCGCTTCAGACGGCAGCCTTCAGCTAATCCCATGGGCAGCAAGTTTTGCTCGCGGACAATGTCAGATTTTTCACACTGTCCATAGGTCATGTAGAAGCCAATACCATCGAGGGTTTCCCCAGCCTTGAGGTCAATCTTGGCAGTCGTCACGACATCCACGCGAGGACCATCGATAGGAGCCATGACTACATCGTTGAACAGGACAACACGAGCCACAGACAGCGGCACCTCAAAGTGACACAGGTGATAAGGGGTGTAGAAGCTATAAAGCGGACCTTCACCTAACTTGTACAAGTTGAGGTAGTGACGTTGCTTAGGATCGTCGTGAGTACCAAAGACGAATATGCCTGGGCCTGGCTTAGTACCAACCACGTAATCAACAATGCCGCCCAGTTCTTTGAGCTGTTCGACATCATACATTTTGGTCATTTCATCGACGTGACCCCTGAAGTCATGTCCCAACATGCCACGCTTGGCAACCGTCATGCCTGTGGCGTTAGCAACGATCGCTTGCTCGAAGGAAATTTTGCTGCCATCGGCAAAGCTGGTCACCATGTGAGCTTTTTGACCCCACTGTTTGGCAAAACCTTCCTGGGTGGTGGGATTGCGATACGGGTCTTGTAAGCCTTTGATGTTGCCACACAGTAGCGGCTTCAAACCGATGCTCTTAACGAACCGATAGAGGTTCACTTGCACACCAGGTTGGTCACCATCACAACCACTGATGATGACGCCAGCCTTGTCGGCATAGACCTTGAGGATCGGGCCAATGGTGCCGTCGAGTTCCGCATTCATCAGAACGATGTGCTTGCGATTTTTGATCGCTTCCATCACCACATGAGCGCCAAACTCGATCGCGCCAGTCACTTCAACTAGAGCGTCAATGCCCTCAGCTTTACACAGCAACATGGCATCGTCAGTTATCGCATACTGCCCTTTAGCGATCGCATCTTCCAGCTCAGAGACAGTACTGACTTCTTTGACATCCTCTGCTCCAGCTTCCGCATAAGCCCGCTTTGCCTCAGCAATGCTGCGGTTGGAGATTGCTACCAACTTCATTCCTGGAACTGAGTTGAGGATTTGATTCGCAATCCCGCGACCCATAAAGCCAGCGCCAATCATCGCGACTTTGACAGGGTTGCCTGCTTCTTCCCGTGCTTGCAGTGCCTTATCAACAATAATCATGATTAAACTCCTACGACAGTTGATTCTAGTAAGGCCCAAGCTGCATCTTTTTCGGAGATGACAGTAACCTCTGTTGGCCACTCAATCGCCAAAATTGGGTCATTGTAGCGCAGTCCTCGCTCATATCCAGGGGTGTAAAACTCACCCACCTGATACCCGACCTCAGCTCCATCCGTGAGAGCTTGATAGCCGTGGGCAAACAGTTCTGGTACATAGAGGGCGCGACGGTTCTCAGCCGTTAGCTCTACGCCAATATGTGCCAGGTATGTCGGAGACTCAGGGCGCATATCGACGATTACGTCATAAATTGCACCTTGGGTACAGCGAATCAACTTAGTCTCTGCCGCAGGGGGAACTTGATAATGCATCCCCCGCAATGTCCCCTTTTTGTGATTGAAAGACAAATTGCATTGGGCAACCGTTGGCTTTAAACCGTGATCTTCAAATTCCTTCGCGCAGAACGACCGTGCAAAAAAGCCTCTGTCGTCTTCGCGATTCTCTAAGTCAATAATGAAAGCGCCTTTGAGCTTTGTTTCTGTAAATATCATTACTTTGCTGTCCAGAAGAAATCTTTGTCAATTTGTTGAGTTCGAATCAAATACTCCAGCTGCTTTAAGCGAGTGAAACCCCTTGATTCAAAGGTTTCTTTCGTCATATCAATCTGCTGGAATAAGTTATACAGCTGCTCGGCACCGCGCTGCGCATTCCAATCACACTTAAAGCCGGGTAGGGTACTGTTAATCTTCTCGAAAGAAACCCGATAGCTACGGTTATCAGCTCCCTGATCGCCAAAGCTCAGTGCGCAGCCTTTGAAGACATCCGCAATAATTTCGGCAACTTCTTTAACTCGGTAGTTATTGGAGGTGTCACCCACGTTAAAGATTTGGTTGTGAACGATGTCACGGGGAGCTTCGAGCGCGCAGGCGATGGACTTGCCGATATCTAGAGCGTGAACCAGAGGACGCCAAGGAGTACCGTCGCTCGTCATCTTGATTTCTTTGGTCGTCCAGGCAAGTCCTGCCAGGTTGTTCAAGACAATGTCAAAGCGCATCCGGGGAGAGGCACCAAAAGCGGTGGCGTTCCGCATAAAGGTGGGAGAGAAGTTGTCATCAGCCAACGGCTTAACATCTCGCTCTACCAACGTTTTACATTCCGCATAGGCGGTTTGCGGATTTACTGGAGATTCTTCAGTAACATCACCTTCGGTTGCAACGCCGTACACGCTACATGAAGACATATAGACAAAGCGACGGACACCGGCTTCCTTAGCAATGGTTGCTAGGCGAACCGAACCTTTATGGTTGATGTCGTAGGTAATCGTGGGAGACAGTTGTCCGGTTGGGTCGTTCGAGAGTTCAGCCATGTGAACAATCGCCTCGACGCCTTCTAGATCTTCAGCCGTAATGTTGCGGATATCCTTGTTAAGGGTTTTGGCAGTTAGATTAGTACCGTTGTACAGCCAACCAACCTTATAGAATCCGGTATCTACCCCAATCACTTCATGACCACGTTCAATCAAAAGGGGAGGCAATAACGAACCAAGATACCCTTCTGTTCCTGTTACCAATACTTTCATTGATTCAAATCCTATAAGCTAACTGCTGACTGTAGATGCTGCGGTTCTGGGAGCTGCTCGACAACGGCTTTACCAATTTCAATTGAAGAAGTGGCAGCTGGAGAAGGAGCGTTGCAAACATGGACGGAGTTTTGACCTTTGACAATCAAAAAGTCGTCCACGAGCTTGCCATCATTCATTAACGCTTGAGCGCGAACTCCGGCGTGGGTGGGAACAACATCATCTGGTTGAACTTCAGGAATTAGCTTTTGTAAACTGTGTACAAAAGCGGCTTTGCTGAAGGAGCGAATGATTTCCTTGATGCCTTCGTCGGCGTTTTTGGCTGCCAGTTTCCAGAAACCGGGATAGGTCATGACTTCCGCAAAGTCTCGGAGGTCAAAGTCTGTTTTTTTGTACCCTTCACGCTTGAGGCTCAAGACGGCATTGGGACCGGCGTGGACACTGCCATCAATCATCTTGGTGAAGTGGACACCCAGGAAGGGAAAATCCGGATTGGGCACTGGATAAATTAGGGTGTTGACAAGATAGCGCTTATCTGGTATGAGTTCGTAGTATTCTCCCCGGAAAGGAACGATCTTGGCTTGGGGATCGACTTTTCCTAATTTAGCAACGCGATCGCTATGCAGTCCTGCACAGTTGACCACGCAACGTGCCTCAAAAGCACCCTTGTTTGTCTCAAGTACTTGGCTATTAGGCATTTGGCGGATTTTCTCAACTTTAGTATTGAGATGAAGCTCTCCACCTTGTAACTCAATCAGTTCCGCGTATTTCCGCGACACCTGCTTGTAATCGGCAATTCCAGTCGAGTATACCCGAATTCCCGCCACACAGCTGACATGAGGTTCAATTTCCTTGACTTCCTCTGCCGTGATTTTTTTGACATTCAGACCGTTTTCCAAACCGCGTTTGTAAAGGTTTTCCAGTCGCGGCAGTTCTTTCTCCTCTGTGGCGACAATCACCTTGCCGCAAATCTCATGAGCAATGTCATGCTCTTTGCAGAATTCCACCATCGATTGACAACCATCGCGGCAAAACTTTGCCTTAAAACTCCCTGGCTTGTAATAAATGCCAGAGTGAATCACACCGCTATTGTTGCCAGTTTGGTGAAATGCCCACTTGCTCTCCTTCTCTAGCACTACAATGCGGGCATTAGGATAGCGTTTGCCCAAAGCCATGCCGGTAGAGAGGCCGACAATCCCGCCGCCTATGATTGCAAAGTCATACATCGGTATTCTTGCCCCTACAACTGAATTGTACGAATCGTTCTTAAAGCTAAAATGTTTTTCCTACCATACCTTCCAAGGGGCTTTATCCTTCTTCCATAGATCTTCAAGGTAATTTTTATCCCGTAAAGTATCCATAGGTTGCCAAAAGCCAGAATGCTTGTAAGCAGACAGTTGGCCACTTTCAGCTAGCTTTTCTAATGGCTCTTTTTCCCAAACTGTGGAGTCATCTGTAATGTAGTCAATTACTTCTGGCTCCAAGACAAAATAACCACCGTTGATCCAAGCCCCTTCCCCGTCTTGCTTCTCCCTGAAGTGAGCAATTTTATGATCATCATCTGCCAAGGCGAGTGCTCCAAAGCGTCCGGCAGGGCGGGTTGCGGTCAATGTGGCTAAAGTCTTTTGCTCTTTGTGAAATTCAATCAACTCTTTGATGTTGACACTACTTACACCGTCTCCGTAAGTGAAACAGAAGGTTTCTTTGCCAATATGCTCTTTTACCCGCTTTAGCCGCCCGCCGGTCAATGTATTCTCACCCGTATCGACCAATGTCACCTTCCAAGGTTCGGCATTGCCAGAATGAATATTCATTTGGTTGAACCGCATATCAAAAGTGACATCGGACATATGTAAGAAATAGTTCGCAAAATATTCCTTAATTACGTATCCTTTATAACCACAGCAGATGATAAATTCATCTATCCCATAGCTCGAGTAGATTTTCATGATATGCCAGAGAATTGGCTTACCACCAACCTCGACCATGGGTTTTGGCCTGATGGAAGTTTCTTCGCTGATGCGAGTACCAAGACCTCCGGCCAGTAACACTGCTTTCATGTAATTACCTCGTGATTTTCAAGGAAACAAGGTTGCAACTTGGGTAGACCCGTTAGTAACAAAATCAGATGGGGAAGAGCCGCTGATTCTTTTTCTAGATAATTATCCTAATCGTAAACTCGTAAGCCAACTGTGAAGACACGGTAAATAAACTTGCTCTCCTCTTAAAAACTTTGAAAAGTTCTGTAAATATCCGGATGTGCATCAACACAGGGTGGGATAAACAGCAAAATCATAGCAACGCCAAGCTGGGAATGCCAAGGAAAAGCCTTATCAACTTAATCGTTGCTTTGTAACTCTGGGCAGAGAATAAGGGTAAAGCCTTTGTCCTGCTTGCCTTCTCGCGTCTATCCAACTTTTTGCCCTTCTAGGCGATCGCTCCTACAATATCGATATTTTCCGGTGAGAGCGAAAGAAGAGGGATGACAAGAGCCTGCTGTCGGTAGAACAAGCTAGTACAGTGCGGCAGACGTTTTCCAGCCGTTCCGGTGCCGATGAGAGCGCAACGGGGGCAATCGCAATAAGTTTAGGACTTACGCACTCGCCCCGTTGACCCCCAACGTTGGGGGAACATATAGCGGTTCTCACGCTTGATGAGGTACAGAAAGCCTGGTTGGGGACTCTTGAAGAGGAGGGGGGAGCTTAGTGTATTGCATCCTAACTGAAAATCGCTATGGTTTTTTGTCAGTAGTCACTAGTCACTACTCAGTAGTCAGTTGCAACTGAGATCTTGCACCATTTTCACGCCTGCTGTAGGGGCGGGTTTCACCCAAAGCCCACATACTCAACAGCAACTTATGTAAACCCGCCCTCACCTATCGAGCAATACATCGGTTGGGGCGGGTTTACAAGAATTGTCTATTGGTAGCCACATTGAAAGTCAAACCCGCCCCTACAAACCTTCACCGACAGTTTAATGAGAATGGTGCAAGATGTCAGTTGCTTTCGCCTAACTGACCACTTACTACTGACAGAGAACCCGAATGTAGACTATGCAGATTAAATGCACAGCAGCTTAGCCGAGTAAGGGTGTGGAGATTAAGGAAGTCTACTATTGCTGCAATAGAACCTCTATTGCTCTCTCTAATTGAGGGTCTTTTCCCTGAGCGTATTCTAAGGGGAAAGGAACTTCAATATCTGGTATGACTCCCTTTCCTTCCAGCCGTTCTCCATCAACCAAAACATCGACTACAGCCAGATACAGCAGATTGCCATCGTTCAAGAGAAAGGGGCTTCCACCGACAACAGCCCCTGCTGTTTTTGTCCCAAGCACCTTTCCGAGACCGTATTTCTTGAAACCGTAAGCCAGAATTTCTTTACCACTTCTTGAGCCGTTATTTACAAGCATTACTACTGGCTTTCTCCATTGATAATCCAGATTTCTCTTAATCCCATCACGAGGAATCCGAGTCAATACTGGAACTTTTTCGGCAAAAATGGCGAGATAATTGGGATTGGCTCCGCCCCAGCCATCTCTAAGATCCAATATCAAGCTATCGGCATCTTTAAGCTTGCCATAAGCAATCTCATCACCCAACAGTTGCTGATACTGATCGCCTGCATAAGACCAGATATGGACATAACCAATTTTCTGGCGATCGCTTTTGGCACCGGGCAGAGCGCGATCGCGTTCTATAATCTTGATACTCTCCCGCATAGCTTCTAAGAAAAGCGTATTCGGGTACAGCTTCTTGGGAATTACAGTTATATCTTCTATACTTTTCGCATCGGGAGTCCGTTGAATCGAGATTTTAACCTCTCGATCTGCCTTATCCACAAAGGATTGAATCGGTTGATAGGGCTTTCCATCCACTGTCAGCACGGCATCTCCTACTTTGAGACCCGCTTTGGCAGCAGGACTACCATCTAGAATTGCTGTTATAAAGGTTTTTCCGTTGATATCCTTAGTAAAAATTCCGATATCGGTATATTCTAGTTTCCCATCCGGAAAGAGTTTTGCAATTTCTTGTGCAAAATCACCTCTATCGAAAACCCCAAGAAGTTGATAATAGGCTGGTTCTAATCTAGAGTAAAACCGAGTATGAGAAGTATTCAGCTCTCCTAGCATTTGGTTAATGACAACTGAGGCTTCCTCTATAGATTGAGCTGGCTTTATTCGCTCCGCATACTCTTCTCGTTTTGCCTTCCAGTTAACACCATTAAATTTTGGATCGAAGAAATTTTCATCTACCTCTTGCCAAACTTCGCTTAATGTGTTTATATATTGCGAATCTTTGGCTGACGAAACCTTTAGGGAGACTGGCAAAAAGATCATTAAGAGGCTCAGGGCAACTACGATTATCAACCCTAATATTCTTTTTGTTTTGTAATTAATCATTAGTTGCAAATCTGGGGGGACTTAGAGCTTATTCCCCCCTTTCATTGGGGGATTAGCTCTGCGAGTACGTAAGTCCTGACGGTGTAACCTCACCTGAAACTTTCTGCCTGAAATGACTTTTTCAAGTGCTGGCGCGTACAGATAATTGTCTCCCTACAGCCATCGGGTTGGGATTCAGGACTTGCTGCCACTCATCTGGTTTTTGATCGGCTTGTCGCCCGACTTTCTCACTCATGGAACCGTTCTCCTTTAGCTTCAAGAGTAGAGAGGTGAACATACCCTCACCCTAAACTCGCTTGTTGTGAGAAATCCCCTATCTCTAGGCTTAGATCCAAACCTTATGCTTGCAGGTGTGTTGCACCAGTTACTGATTTGTGTCTCTCTGCCAGCACAAAGAACCAGCTTTTCCGTATTCCTACTGACAGGTTGACTTAACCTTAGACCGCTCCTTTAGGGAGAGGTTTAGACAAAGCTGTAACGTTATGCTCGGAACTACATATAGTGTATGAGCGTACTTTGACACTCCCACTACTAACCGACAAGTTCCGTTGCAAAAACGTTTTGAACGAAAAATCTGAGCGCTGCCCCCACCGATAATCTTCGATTTAGTTGGGGTGCGTTCAAGACAGCAGACACAAAACATGAGCGGGAGTAGAGCAGTAGATGGCAATGATGGAAGTTTTAAAACGAATTTCTGACACGGTCTGGGAAATTCCCATTTCTTATAAAGAGGGGATGCGTGTACCCGCCCGGATTTATGGCACGGAGAAAATAATACAGGAATTGGACGAAGCCGTTTATGACCAAGTTACCAATGTAGCGACGCTTCCAGGGGTAACGAAGTACGCTTTGTGTATGCCTGATGGACACTTTGGGTATGGGTTTCCTATTGGTGGCGTTGCGGCGATGGATGTAGAGGAAGGAGGTGTAATCTCCCCTGGCGGCATCGGTTTTGACATCAATTGTGGAATGCGCTTGATGGTCACAAACCTGACATACCATGAAGTCAAACCCTATATTAAAAAGCTGGTAGATAGGCTCTACCAAAGGGTTCCTGCTGGGGTAGGAAGCACTGGTTTTGTGAAGCTCTCGCGGAATGATTTTCGCAAAGTTGTCGAGAAAGGTGCTCAGTGGTGTATAGACAATGGCTATGGTTGGGAAGAGGACTTGGAACTGATTGAAGAAAACGGCTGCATGAATGGTGCCGATGCTTCAAAGATTAGTGAAAAGGCAATTGATAGAGGTTTCAACCAAATCGGAACTCTGGGGTCTGGCAACCACTATCTTGAAATTCAAGTTGCTCGAAAAAATCACATTTTTGATCGCGATTTAGCCGCGACTTTGGGAATTACCATGCCGGATCAGGTGGTGGTGATGTTCCACTGTGGAAGTCGGGGATTTGGTCATCAGGTGGCAACTGACTATCTGCAAGTCTTTCTCAAAGTGATGGAAAGCAAGTATGGCATCAAGATTTTAGATCGGGAACTCGCCTGTGCACCCTTCAACTCCCCTGAGGGTCAAGCTTACTTTGCGGCGATGCAGTGCGGCATCAATATGTCGTATGCCAATCGTCAAGTCATCCTGCACCGCATCCGTGAGGTGTTTTCGGAAATCTTCGAGCGCTCCGCAGAAGACCTTGGGATGCATATGGTCTACGATGTGGCGCACAATACCGCTAAACTAGAGCGTCATCTGGTTGACGGGAAAGAGCGATCGCTTCTCGTCCATCGTAAAGGTGCGACTCGCGCTTTTGGGCCTGGGATGGCAGATGTTCCTGAGCGGTATCAAGCGATCGGTCAGCCCGTTATCATTGGCGGCAGTATGGAGACAGGGTCTTATTTGCTGGTTGGCGTACCTAGCGGCGATCAAACGTTCTTCAGCACTGCTCATGGTAGTGGGCGAACGATGAGTCGGGCGAAGGCGCGAAAAACTTGGCGCGGCGACCAACTTCAAAAGGATATGCAGAAACGAGGGATTTATGTCCGCAGTACCTCAATGCCTGGACTGGCAGAGGAAGCGGGTGGAGCCTACAAAGACATTGATGATGTTATCGAAGCGGCTGAATTAGCTGGGATTAGCAAAAAGGCTGTACGGTTGACTCCAATTGGAAACATTAAGGGATGATCCCTTTTTGCTCTTGTGATACTACAGTTAGTAACGATGTGTAGAGGAGTTGCTTCTTGAACAGTAAAGTATCGTTCTGGCTTATTCCAAAAGAAGAAGACAGAGCATTCTTCCAGGAAATCATAAATACTCTTTCACAAGAGTACGACGCTCCAGCTTTCACGCCTCATGTAACTATCTATTCAGGTGAATACGCACCTGATGTATCCATTACTGAGCTTATTGAAAAGGCAATAGAGGGAGTTCAAGATTTTAGTCTAAAAATCGACAAGCTCCTATACACAGACGAATTTACCAAGACTTTATTTGTACAATTTCACCCTAGTGCAATTCTTAGCCAGATATCGGAAACTCTAGGTCGCCGCTCAAAAAAGCCATCGGATTTTTCTCTGAATCCCCATTTGAGCTTAATCTACAAATACCTCAGTAAGGAAGTAAAGGAAAATATAACGACCTCGATTAACCTGCCAAAATCTGAAGTGCTTTTTAATGAAGTGAGTGCTATATCTACTTCGGAGAGAGTACAAGGACGGGAGGATGTGGAGAGCTGGGAAGTAATTTGTATAAGGAAACTTCAATAACGACAGAGCTTATAGATATAAGTTATGGGAATACGCACACCACTTACAGTTATTACGGGACCACTCGGAAGCGGAAAAACAACTCTGCTGCGTCACATCCTGGATACGGTTTCCGGAAAAATCGCTATTTTGATGAATGAGTTTGGCGAAATTGCGATCGACAGCAAAATCATTCAAGGGAAAAACGTTCAGATGGCAGACCTCGGTGGAGGCTGCGTGTGCTGTTCGCTGCTGGGCGAGTTTGAAGCTGCGGTCGAGGAAATCATTGATACTGTCGATCCAGACAATATTGTGCTGGAGACAACAGGAGTAGCAGAACCGGATGCGCTGGTTTTCGATATTCAAGAGAGTTTACAACGTGTGCGACTGGATGGGGTTGTTACGGTTATCGACGCCGATGCAATGGTGAAATATCCATCTGTAGGACATACTGGTCGGATGCAAATTGAAGCAGCAGACACCATCCTCCTGAATAAGGTAGATTTGGTATCCGAAACTGAGTTAAAAGCGATAGAAGAGAAGCTGCATTCCTTTAATGAAGTTGCCTCAATTTTGCGTACTAAGCGAGGTCAAGTGGATACAGACTTGCTGTTTGGTATTGCGAGGGAGCGAGTTCAAGCACCACCCCATCACGTTCACCAGCCGGAATTTGAATCATTTAGCTATACTTCGGGATCTACCTTCGATCCTCAGTGTTTTGAGGAGTTTGCCGATAATCTTGGGACAGACGTTTACCGGGCGAAAGGGTTTATCCGATTTCCAGAAGACACCTATCTATTTAATTTCGTGGCTGGGCGTTGGGATTTGGAACGATTTGAACAAGAGGGGACAGAACTGGTTTTTATCGGTAAACAGTTGAATGAACGTAAAGAAGAAATTCTTGGTCAATTGAAGTCGTGTGAGCAATAGCTTATGCCTTATGAGTTTCTCGAAGATGTTGCTACTGCCGATATTGCTTTTCGCGCTTGGGGAAAGGATTTAGAGGAGCTTTTCAAAGCGGCTGGCGATGCAACGATGAACGTGATGATTGATAATCTAGACGCGATCGCACTCCAGGAGACGCGAACCTTCACCTTGGAAAATGACGAGCTAGATATGCTCCTGTTCAATTTTCTGCAAGAATTTGTCTATTACAAGGACAGTGAGGTACTTCTACTTCGGGCACAGCAGGTTCAGATCGAGGAGAAAGATGGAGAGTATCACCTAAGTGCAGTGACTCAGGGAGAAACGCTCGATCGCGATCGGCACGAACAACGGGTAGATGTCAAAGCAGTTACGTTACACCGTTTCCAATTGGAAAAAACAGATGACGGTTGGACGGCTATGGTGATTCTTGATATTTAGTGCGTGTCTGCAACTTTGAGAATTTAGGCATCTGAGATCTTGCACCATCCTCGGTAGTTGCAACACCCGCCCGGAGTTTAAACTCCGGGCTAACAGCTAAAGTCCACTAAAGTGGACTGAAATCTTTGTAGGCTAAGGATTTAGTCCTCTTGAGAGGACTTTCGCTATTAGCCAGGGAATTAATTCCCTGGCGGGTTTTTGAGTAGGCGCAAGATGTCAGTGACCGCACTTTGAATAGCCAGCCAAGTACCCCAGAGCAAGGTGCTACTGGGGCGACTTTAGAGTTTCAGTAAGACTCGCTAAGATGTCACTATGTTGCGCTGTGCCAGAGCGATCGCTACTTCACCGAATTACCCCTACCTAGGACATATGCCGTTCGCCTTGCCGTGAAGATACCCTTACTGTGAGACAGCGACTGCTCAATCCAGTCCAGAAGAGGCACTTTGGCTAATTCCTAGTAAGGCAACATATCATGACACAAAAACATGGCCCTTGGACAATACAAGAAAGGCGTTCTAAGTACCACAACTCTTTTATCAATGTCCATGAAGACCAAGTTCTTCAACCTGACGGACAACCTGGGAGGTATGCCACTGTCACCATGAAATCCGGCGTTGCTATTCTGCCTATAGATAGCGATCGCATGGTGTATCTTGCTCGGCAATTTCGATATGCCCTTGGCAAAGAGAGTATCGAAGTCGTGTGCGGTGCGCTTGAGGAGAATGAACCTCCCCTTGAAGGCGCACAACGTGAAGTTCAAGAAGAACTTGGAATTAAAGCAAATGAATGGAGTGAGCTAGGAGTCTTCGATTTAGATACGTCGATTGTTCATTGTCCTGTACATCTATTTCTGGCTTTTGGGTTAACATTCACAAAAGCCAATCAAGAAGGAACAGAAACGATAGAACCACTTCATCTTCCCCTCGATGAAGCGGTACAAATGGTGATGGATAGCAAAATTACACACGCACCAAGCTGTGTGCTGATTCTCAAAGCGCATAACGCGCTTATAAATAGGTGATTGGGCTGGCTTTGCTCGATTCTGATACTCTTCCCGATTTGCCTCTGGGCTTTTAGTGTAAATCAGCTTCCCAAACAGCAATGTAAATGCGATCGCGATCATTGCGTTCAATCACACCTTTGAGGCTATTATCTCGACCACTGACAAACGTATAGCGATTGGATTTGCCTTGATATACTTCCTCAAGACCCCTCTGGATGTCTGCGGGAGCGTTGCCACTCAGCATTTGCTCCAATGTCCCTGACATCGTATTAAGCTCAACCGACGGGGAGAAGGAAGCCTCTGTTTGGCGAAGACGCCCAGAATCACGATCAAACAGATAGCCCAGGCTTACCTGATTGGGTACAAAATTCTCATAAAGCACCGCACGGGTATTTGGCCACACGCCTGATGATGACTTGGTGGGATTGCCTAACTCCTGTCTGACGTAGCTTTGTTGAGCTCCTGGAGCAAATCCGGGAATAGTCCCACCCCGATTCTGATTTTGGTTGTTGCTTCCGCGTACAGGTGAAGGGAATTGAGTCGCTGTCGGTGAGGGCGCTTGAGTTGAGGCCTGTGAAGGGGAGTCAGGGAGAACTGGCGAGGGCGTGATATCCGCAGGCTGTGGACGTGGACGTGCAGGTGTCCGGGATGAGGGTTGCTCTTGAGGGCGTTGTTCCCTTGCTGGCTCAGGATTAGAAGGCTGTGAACGTCCAGGTGTCCGGGAGGAGGGTTGCTCTTGAGGGGGTTGTTCTGTTGCTGGCTCAGAATCAGAAGGCTGTGAACGTCCAGGTGTCCGGGAGGAGGGTTGCTCTTGGGTGGGTTGTTGTGTTGTTGGCTGAGGAGACGACGAGACTTGAGTTGAGGGTTCAGGCGATCGCTTTACAAGCATGCTAATTGCGATCGCGCTAAGGAGCATGCCTCCTGCAATTAAAGCGCCGATGATGAAGGGCTTGCGCTCACCTTTTTGGATGACGGGACTCGGACTCGCAGGAA
>DATNPI010000413.1:0-25537 GCA_036703325.1 Coleofasciculaceae cyanobacterium | reverse complement strand
CGTGGCGTTAGTAAGTGCCGTCCTTGGGTATGTAAAGTGGAGAACAAGAGCGCAAGCAAAAGAAAATGCCTTGCTGCGCGAAAGTGAAAGAAAGCTCCATCAGTTTTTGGAAGCCATCCCGCTAGGGATAAAAGTGATTGACACAGCTGGTAAATTTGTCTATTTCAATCAAACAGCATTGAAGTTATATGGTAGAGAATTTTCACCAAATGCGTCACTAGAGCAATGTTCTGATGTTTATCCTCAACTTCATATTGCCGGAACAAAGCAGCAATATCCTCTAGAAGATTTACCCCTTATTCGAGCATTGAAGGGAGAAAAATCAACCATTGATGACCTTGAAATTCATCAAACTAATAGAGTTGTTCCAATCGAGGTTTGGGGAACTCCAGTTTATGACGAGCAGGGCACTATTATCTATGCCATAGCCGCCTTTCAAGATATTACAGAACGAAAGCTTGCCGAAGCGGCTCTCTTGGCATCGCTACGGGAAAAGGAAGTTCTCTTGAAAGAAGTCCACCATCGGGTCAAAAACAATCTGCAAATCATCTCTAGTTTGCTTGACCTGCAATCTGAATGCATCCAAGAGCGGCAGGTGCAAGAGATGTTCCGCTCAAGCCAAAACCGCATCCGGTCTATGGCTCTTATCCACGAAGAGCTGTATCAATCGAAAGTCTTTGATCAAGTTGATTTGACACACTATATCCACCAGCTAACGACTCACCTGCTTCAAACTTATGCCATTGCTCCAGAAAACATCATCTTGAAGCTCAATCTGGACGAAATCTCTTCAAATCTCGATACAGCCATTCCCTGTGGATTAATTCTCAATGAGTTGATTTCAAATGCTTTGAAACACGCCTTAAACGGAGAAAAAAAAGGAATGATTTGGATCGATCTTAAGTCTGAGGGCAATCAAGTCAACATGGTGGTAGGAAACGATGAGCCTAGCTTTCCAAAATTCCTAGATTTTAACAGCAAAAAATCCTTGGGTCTCCAGTTAGTTGAAGTTTTAGTTAGGCAGCTTGAAGGTCAAATAGAAATCAAGCAGAGCCAGGGTACAGTCTTTAAAATTAGCTTTTCCAATCTTTAAAACTGAACTAAGTAGGCGCTGGTAAAGAAACTCAAGATAACTATAGACTAAAATCTCCAGGACTTACGCATTCGCCCCCCTAGCCCCCCAAATCTGGGGGGAACCGGATTTACTCCCCCCAAGGTTGGGGGGTTGGGGGGGCTTGCACGATGGTGTTTGCGTAAGTCCTGATCTCTTAAAAACCTTTGAATGCTTCAGTCTAGCGTCGATAAAATTATTGGCCCTACCTTACTTCCTGCATCAGGATTCCATCTTCCAGGTAAGCCACACGATCGGCCACATCCCTAAGCCGGGAATCGTGCGTCACAATTAGCACAGTACAGCCTTCTTCTTTTGCCAGTTGGCGCAGTAATTCCATCACAGCATGACCATTGTGCGAATCTAGGGAAGCGGTTGGCTCATCTGCCATAATCAACTGGGGATGACCGGCTAGGGCACGAGCGATCGCTACTCGCTGTTTTTGTCCTCCAGACAAATCTTGCGGCTTCTGCTTCGCTTTATCTCCTAACCCAACCTGTTCAAGTAGGGCGTGCGCTTGATGCCGTGCGGTTCGCCCCTTAATCCCCTTAATATTGAGCAGCGCTTCCACATTCTCAGCCGCCGTTAGCGCTGGAAATAAGTTGAAATCTTGGAAGATAAAGCCAATATGTTGCAGTCGGAACCGGGATAGCTTGGAGCGAGACATTTGAGTAATCTCCTCTCCAAGTAGGTATACTTTTCCAGCACTCGGTGTCAGCAGTCCAGCTAAAATTGACAGCAAAGTAGTCTTCCCCGATCCAGAAGGTCCCATCAGCAGTTGGATACTGCCACCTGGAATTTCCCAGTCAATTCCTTTAAGGACTTGAAATAGCTGTCGTCCTGATTGGAGCGCCATTTCTACTCCTCTAACAGCGATCGCTTCGGATTGAGGTTGGTTCAAATCTGTTGAGGTAGAAGCCATCTGGCTTTTGCTCTCTTGTGCTCCATCAGAGTTAACCTCAGACCCACTCATTTATGATTTTGTATAGGAAAATTACAATCTAGAAAGCTCTTAGCTATCAGCTTTAGAGTAGACGGCTAATAGCTGATAGTGTATTACGCTTTGAACACCATTGCTGGATCGACGCGAGTCACCTTTTGAATTGCAAAGAAAGCTGAACTGATACACATCACAACCGTAATTCCCAAAATAGCCGCCGCAGACCCTGGCGTGATTAAAATCATAATTGCCTGAGTCGCTGATGTCCAAGCTGCCACCCCGAGGCAAAGAGCCATACCGGGTAAATAGCCTAGAACCGCCATCCATAGCGCTTGCTCGATAATCACGCTGTAGATCACCCAGTCAGACGCCCCCATAGCTTTGAGCGTTCCAAACTCCTTGATGTGGTCTGATACGGAGGAGTAGAGGATCTGACCAACGATAACGACACCAACAATTATGCCCACCACGGCTCCCATACCGAGAATGAACCCAATTCCCGATCGCTTTTGCCAGTAGCTTTGCGTTTGAAGAGCCATCTCAGCACGCGTATAGGCACGAGTGTCTGGTAAAGCTGCTTCTAGCCTTTTCTTGAGCGACTGTAAGTCCTCACCGGGTTTGGCTCGAACTAGCACAAAGGTAATAGAGTCTGTTGAGGATAGCTTTTTCGTAGGCTCAGGAGTTGGATAACTCTGATCAGCAGGAGGTTTTGTATTTAAAAGGGGATTTACGTATGTCTTTGCACTCTCTAGGGAGGTGAAGATTAAACTACCCAAAACCAGAGATTTAGTCCCTTTTGTTAAGCCAACTACCTTAGCCTTCAGGTTGTCCAATTTCGCCGAATTACCTATTCCTTTTACATTCAGCCCATCTAAGCTGCCTTCGTCTACGAAGACCGTATAAGGTTCTTTCAAGTTACCAACACGCCCTTGTGTAATATTCCAAGGTGAAAATAATTGCCCTTCTGGTTCTGATCCAATGACTGTAACCGAGCCAATATTTTCCTCTGGGTCACGCCATAGGACTCCTCGAATGATTAAGGCTTCAGCGCGGTCTACACCTGCCACTTGTTGAGCTTGGGTAAGTCGCTCATAGGGAATTGGCAAAGTCAGCCCCAAATGCACCATATTCTTTGAGGACACCCATATATCTGCTGTAGATTGGTCGATTGTCAGAGAAGAGGAGCGAGCAAACCCAGACTGGAGACCAGTTTGAATAGTAACCAAGCCAACAGCAAACATAATCCCCGCCTGAGCTACAAGGAAGCGAGGAATATCTTGAAGCAGGTTCTTACGGGCAATTGAAGCCATAGTAAAAATTTGTCAAACAAAAATAGAGCTTGGGTCAACCTCTACTGCCCCCACAACCAGGAACGTTTTTTTATCTAAAAGTCCCTAAGCAGGGCGCTCAGTTGAAGCACCAAGTCGAGCTGGTTATAGTCACCACTGCGATTGTGTACTAAAACCGCACGTCCCTAGGATAAAGGCGATCGCACTTACTGAGCAACTCAGCCTAGCTCTGGTCACTCGACTTGGGATTTTAGATTTATCCACGGCTGAAGTATGGGGGTATTTCAAACTGAATCATCTCTCTAGCCGCAATCAGAGCAATCATAATGCACAACACTCGCTGAGTAAGGAATTAGCATCTCACAGTGAGGAAATCTTCTTTGACTGGACCTAGCCACTCACCACCAAAGCCCATCGGTATCTGCAAAATCTCACGCAAGTCAGACTGCTTCTTCCCGGCAATCGAACACACTAATAAGAAGATGTCGTTTTGTAAAGTAGTAGCATGGCTCCCACAGTATTAATCACTGGTGCCTCTCAAGGTATCGGTAAAGCGACAGCACTTTTATTTGCTCACAAAGGTTATGATGTCGTCCTTGCGGCTCGCGAACCTGACCGTTTAAATATCGTTGCTCAAGAAATTCGCACCCAAGGTCGTGATGCCCTAGCCGTCTCCACAGATGTCACCAATCCACAACAGGTAAACACGCTAGCCGAGAGGGCACTAGCTGCCTACGGTCACATTGATATCTTGGTCAACAATGCCGGTATCTGTAGCTCAGGCTCCATAGAGAAAACATCTTTAGAAGACTGGCACAAAGTAATTGATGTTAATTTGTGGGGATACGTCCACACTATCCAAGCGCTGCTCCCCCAGTTTCTGGCGCGAGGGGCAGGAACAATTGTCAATGTTGGGTCTTTCGGCGGTAAAGTTCCCTTGCCCTACATGACAGCCTACTGTACCAGCAAATATGCCATTACTGGTCTCACTGAAACCTTGCGCCTGGAATTAGAACCCAAAGGCATCCAGGTATGTGGTGTACATCCTAGTGTGACAAACAGTGCCTTTCTTGAACGGTCAATCTTTAGCGGTCAGGATGAGCGAGAAACAAAGCAGTGGCAGCAACAGATGCAAGAGATGTTAGCAAGTCCTTTTGCCAGCCAACCGGAAGATGTCGCTAAGGCAATTTGGGATGTAGTTAAGCATCCACAAGCAGAAGTAGTGGTTGGAACGGCAGCTGTAGCAACAGCAACTTACCGATTTGCTCCCGGCTTAATGAACTGGATTTTTCAGCGCACTCGGAAGGCGTAAGTACTGGTCTACAATCGCAATGACCACTAAAGTCATCTTTGTTGACCAAGAATGATACGAATATCTGAGCTGAACTTGAGTAGATTTTAAACCGACGCTCCTTTCGGAGAAGGTCAGGAGCGTCAAAGTATTAGGGCTGAAGACGTATCAGGCTGTGTTGAGTCATGTACCCTGATCGAAGTAGCCGCGATCGCTTCGCTAGAGGGTGGTGAAAATCACCTAAGAGCAACGCCGTAAATTGTTGGGAATGAACAAGTGCTAAGAAATTATGCCCAAGCGGCCAAGGAGTCGTTGGGCTTAAAAAAGACTATTCTTATGAGCAACAGAAAAGTGTTAGGGTTGTTCAGAGTTGCCAGTGGAGTTTTTCAGTTCAAACAGAGCCGAGCGGGCGACTGCCAGAGTTAGACGCACCTGTTCCATCTGAGATAACTCTGTCCACTCTCCGACCCGAATACTGCTAGGGATATCTTCATCAGTTGAATCTGAGTTTCCCCGCATGGCGTAGGCCAAAGGGCGAGCTAGAACCAACAAATCTTCTTCTGCCCACGTTGGTAACAATGGCTGAACACATAGCACAAGCTGGTCAGCCAAAGATAAGTTGGTTGGAAAAATCTGTTGAGCTTTCTTGGCGATCGCTTCCAGCCAGGTCTGAGGCATAAAGGCAGCAAACCGCTCGGCCAAGGACGGTTTCAAGCTGTCAGCTGCTGACGCCCAGCACTGGTGTAGCTGGTTAAATAACGCTTGCGAGGCGCTTTTAATTTCCTCTTCCTCTTGCCAATCGGAGAGTAAAAACCCTCGTTCCAGTTCAGCAAAATAAGTCTCTGCCTCTGGTTCAGCTGGATTCCAAGGATAAAAATCTTCCTCCGAAAGCAAGAGTACCTCTAGGAGTTCTCCTTGTGTGCCGCTCAAAGCATCCTTACAATTTTGATAGTGAATGGGTTGGCTTGTCATAGTGCCCCTCCTGTTAGTTTTGGGTAGATGAAACCTGACATGGATAGCTACATCAGCACTCTAAGGAGTTCCGTAACAGGTCATAAAATACAAGATAGCGCTCTTCGTTCTTCCTGGAGGTAGGTAGCATAGCCGAATTCAGGCGGAGTTCTTGAACGCTAGTGAGTTCCGCTCTCTCAACGCCCCTTGAGACGTCATTTATAAAGTAAACATTAACTTCCAGTAGAGTAAGTTAGGTGCATAAGAATTGGTGACTTTTTAGCAATTCAACAACTTTCTGCTCTACAAGAACACCTTCAGAAGGCGGTGAGTTTCACTTCGTTAACGCACCCTACTGATTAAAGATTCACTTTATAAATCAGCTCTGAGCACTTGGCGTTCAGCAATGCCAACGCTAACGTCAGCTCTGTTCTCCCTGTTTTGCCAGAGCTTCAGTTAGGGTTCTGAAGCTTCAATAACAAACTCAAGGGTTTGACCGTGACTACTTCCAAACTTTATCTGGAGACCAGACTGCAATGGCACCTCCTGATGGTGGATTCTTTGCCAACCATCGGAACGTAAGATAAGTGTTCCGTAGCGAGAAAAGTCGCGCAAAAAGTATGCTGGGCCCGCCTCTGGCTCCGTGTAAGCATCGCGGCAGATGATTTCTGCATGTTGTTGGCTGACCCACTGCTCCTGAATCACCAAATCGTTTTCTTGGCGGCGTCCCACTCGCATCAATCCACCCCGAATTCGCCAGACCTGACTAGTTGTACCTATAGAACGCAAAGAAGCTATAGGGGCAGGAGCTCCCAGCCAGCTGGGTGGCATACTGGGGAGTTCTGTAATCCCTTCTTCAATCGGTTTAATCAACTCACCTTCAAACTCCGGATGCATATAAAGCACAGGCAGAGTCCAGGCGGGTTGGTTGAATTTATAAAGTGTCAATAGTTGCTGCCTTGCCACTGCCACAGCTTGATCAATTGGCATTCGGGTGGCAAGAGCTTGGGCAAGAGTTTGAATAAAACTTAGGGCTTCCTGGTCGGCTATCGAGTCGCGCATCCCTAAAACAGCGGGAACACCGTGGTGGATTAACACCTCGGCTAAACTACTACGCGGGATGGTTTGGGAACCCACTTGGTCAGGTTGGGCACCCCAACAAGCATTGAACACGGCTAAGGTTACCTGAGTGCGAACCAGAACTTGGGCAAGTTCCGTGCCGTTGATGGTGGCATCCGGACGCAAAAATAGTAAACCCCCATCTGGGGCTGGTTCGCCATGACCTGCATAAAAAAGGATATTGTAGACACCTGTTTCCAGAGCGTCGATCAGTTCTGCTGGTGTTGGCTGTAACAGGGTCTGAACGTGACAGGCAACAGGGGATGTAAAGTTTTCACTTGTCGTATTGGGTTGTCCGCAAGCTTTAAGAACATTCGCTAGAGCTGCTGCCTCTTGTTCTAGCTGTAACCCGGCAGATGAACGGGTATGTTTGTGGCCGTCTTGTCCAAGTACCAGTAAGATGTTTAGTGCCTGATTTGAGCGCGTAGAAGGCTTGAGCGAGTCAACGTCACTGCTAGTGCGACTAAACAGCAGTTGCTGAGAGAGAGAAATTGCCTGTTTACCCGCCATGGGTTGCATGATTTCCCAGGGAAGTGGAATGAATTCCGGATCGCGAATTTCTAATCGCAGGCGCAGGGGTTTATTTTGCCCGATAGCAATGCCTTTACTTTGATTAAGAGCATCTTGAATTGGACCATCGAACAACCACGCCCACAGGTCAATTCCCAAATGCTGCATCAGACGGCTACTATAGCTAGTTGTCTGACCCGAGGCACCGATGTTGCTATTCATGGGCAAAGTCCGGGCTGACTGGCTTGCATGATGGATGAGGGGGACATGGGGCAGACCACGTAGGGAAAACATTTCCTGCCACCCTAACCAAGTCTGAGTCATGGTTTCAGACCAGGTAGTGTGATGAAGAGCATAGCCCCCAGGATAGGGAGCTTTTAGTACCCAAATGGCAAAGTTTTCTGCCCCAGCCTTTGACAACCGAGCGATCGCTAAACTCAGGCAAGGATTTTCTATACCAGACATTAAAAGCCCAGAATAAGAGCAAGTGTATGTGTTTTCTTATCAGTCTACCGAGTCTTGGGCTTTGTTTCCTTAATTAGTGTTTCTCTAGTCTGAAGGTGGAAAATTATAATTGCAGCGCTGTCAGCTGCCACCTCGGTAGATGGACGCGCAAGCCAGTTCCCTTTTACAATTTGAGCAGATATTTGAAGATTCATCTTTAGAAACGTAGTTAAATCTCTTGTTGGGTTCATTGACTGTTGTTAAAAAACCCTGATATTCCCTGACATCCGAGCTTTTTGGTATTATGGCAGTGTCGCTATGCGTACAGGGAAAACAATGTGAGCCGGTAATTGTCCCGGTGAGAGTGCAATACAAAAGCACCCCACGTCCAGTATCTCCAAGGCGGTAGGTAGACAATTTCTTTGTGAGTAGTGGCCAGCAACGCCCAAGGGGAACCCAACAGAACCTAGGTGCATACTGGAATCGCTGATGCTCACACTCAGTTAGAGGCGCTAATAGTGCAACAACAGTCAGCCTATTAGGTGAGTTGGCTACGGCTAACAGGCTTAATGGGAAGCCATTGTACACTTATATTCTGAGGCGGCACTCCTCAGTTTGAATCGTAGGTAGAACGGCTTGGCCTACGTCCATGTCAAAATTGTCATGGTTTTTAGGAGCGGTTCATAAAAAGGAGGTATTTAAATAGATGGATGTCAAACTGGTTTTAGTGGTATTGACAATTATTTTTACCGTGTCAGCTCTGATTTTTGGCACTAAAAACGGGTTTTACGATTCAGACAACTATCACGGCAACGGTTCTGCACACTAAAATCCTTGGTTTAGCTCAACCCTCAGCCAATGGCTCTATCAGTACTCAGCTGTCTGTAGTCAGTAATCAAAGTTAACTTAATACCTGATAACGTAAGACAAGCCAAAAGCTGGTAGTTAATGGCTGATCGTTGCTTGCGAATCTCTGACCACTCATGAGCAATCAACGCCCACTGGTATCCTCTCCTGAGGATGATCGATTGACCTGTTTTCCTTATGGAGTCGGTCATGGCGCAGAGGGAGTTTGTTTGTTGGTGCAAATGGGACCACACCGCATTCTCCTCGACTGCGGATTAGGGGACATTTCACCATTACAAGCCGAAGCGCATCCACCGGCAGATTTGGTACTGTGCAGCCACGCTCACAGTGACCACGCTCAGGGCTTGCTAGCTCTCCACGAAGCTTTCCCGCAATTACCAATCTATGCCAGTGAGGTGACGACTCAATTGTTGCCGCTGAACTGGCCGCAGTTACCCCCTGAGAAGATTCCAAAATTTTGTAATGCCTTACCTTGGCGCTCGCCTGTTGAATTTCGCGATGGACTGGTCGCGGAGTTGTTTCCGGCTGGGCATCTGCCAGGGGCAGCGGCTCTATTACTCACTTATACAGCTCCCAGACGGACTTACCGACTGCTTTACACGGGTGACTTTTTCCTCTCTAACTCACGGTTGGTGGAGGGATTGTCTCTTGAGTCCCTAAGAGGTACATCGCTAGATGTGCTGATTGTGGAAGGAAGTTACGGCACAGCTCGACATCCTCACCGACGGCAACAGGAAAATCAGCTGGTGGAGCGTATCCAGCAGGCGATCGCAAACCAATGCTCAGTCCTGCTGCCAGTACCCACCTTGGGTCTAGGTCAAGAAATCCTCATGCTCCTGCGGAGTCATCACCACTTTACTGGTCGCAACCTGGATATTTGGGTAGATGGCACGGTCGCTGATGGGTGTGACGCCTACATCGAACTTCTGCCTCATTTCCCAACGTCAGTGCAAAACTTTGCCCGACATCAACCCTTGTTTTGGGATGAGCGCGTGCGTCCTCGTGTGCGCCGCTTGGATGAGCGGCAGCGACAATACGTAGGTAAATCTCCTTGCATTGTCCTCATCGACGAAACAGCTGACTTGAGCGAATACTCTCATCCCGACTTCGGTTCGCCACTTGTCATCCGACCGGAACAGCCTAGTAATTTCACCAGAACTGAAAACTCTGGACTGGCTGATATTGAAACCTATCTCCTTGCTCAACATGGCGATCGGTTGGGAACCACCCAGTTGATTCATAACGTCCGACCTCAGCATATTATTTTTGTCCACGGTTCCCCAACCTACCTGGCTGACCTCACTGGCTTAGAAGAGTTACAAAATCGCTACCACCTACACTCCCCATCAGCGGGAACACTGGTAGAACTTCCGATTGGCGAGACATTCATCCAACCGGCCGCTCCAGCGGAAACCAACTATGAAGGTGAGTTGAATGAACTGGGAACTGTTGTAACAATTACCCTCCCGGAAGCGATCGCCGCCGATCCTCGCTGGCAAAATTTTGCCGATACTGGTTTGGTGGAAGCCCGTTGGCAAGGAGAAGAACTGGTGTTGCGGGGATTGTCCCAACGAGAACTGCTCACTCAGGGTAGCAATGCCAGGATACCAATGAACATCGACTGCTGCGGCAACTGCCGCCACCAACGAGGACAGCGCTGCTGGAATCCTGCCTCTCCCCTATATGGCTTTAAGGTAACACCAGAGGGCTATTGTCCAGTCTTTGAACCGGTCGAACCCCCACAGGAAATTGATAGGAGTTCAGCAACGCCCAAAATTTAGCCCAGTGCAGAATGTTCCACACTGGGCTAAAATAACTTGAAAATTCAAAAACTTCTGATTTTCAATCCCGGACGACTAACTTAGTCTTGATTTAAGTCTTGGGAGCGCGGGTGAATTTGTTCGGCTTCCGGGCAGTCATCAGAAACTAAGGGTTCAACATGCCCTCTGGGCACAGATGCCAGTTTCTGAGTTACAGAACCAATGCTTTCTAAGCGAACCATTTCCTCCCAGGAACTGACTTCATCTTCTTCATCAGTTTCGTAACGGATTGTCACTAAATCTCCTTCAATATCGACTATGCGGGCCCGTTCAATCCAACGTTGCTGGTCCCGCAAGAAAACACAGATTTCACGACCATCGCAACAAAGTTGATATATCTTGCGGTGTAGCATATTTGGCTTCTCCTGAGCAAATTACTCTTCCAATACTTGTGAGGCAAGCTGCTCCTTTTCCGGGAACACAGCTTACTAGTGAACTTGACTGGGGCGTTGACTTCGTGTGCTTGTCCCTCGTCAAAGGTAAGATGCCTCCATGATATTTCCCTTTCAATGCTTAAAAGTTTAGCTTGCATTCAGCGGCAATCTTGAGAGTGACTTTACAGTACCTTCAACGGTTGAAAGCAACCTTCGATATCCTCATTCAAGTGCGTAAGCAGTCAAGAAAACTCGGGCAAGGCAATGGTGGAGAGCAATTTGCCCTGGGAGCAGATTGGGGATTGTTGGTAAATAAGCATCGGCAAGGGGCCGAGGGTCTGCGAAGGCACAAGTGAATTCCGCCATTGCGACTAGCGCGTCTTTCTCCAGGTTAAAAATCCTGGTCTACTAGTGGGATGTAGCTGCCTGAACTTTCAGACATTGCTATTGTGACATACTCCTCACTCTATCTGCTTAACGCGAGAGTACGGACTTCCGATTTAATTGATGCGTAAACCAAGTACATGCAGTACCCAGTACCGAGTTCTGACTAACATTTGAGCAACTTTGCTCTGTATGTGGATAGGGGGATGGAAGACCTCTGCAAACCCGTTCATTTGATTTTCCTGGCGAGCATTCTCAATCTCACCATAGTTAGCGGCTTATTTGCGGCGCTCTACTTTACAACTGCGTGTATAGGTTCCCCAGCCTTGAGCTAAGACGTTGCTTAACAAGAAATCCTGACATTTAACGCTCTGGTTACCTTAAAAAGCAGGATTGTGTAGTGGCGAACCCAAAAAAGCACTTTTACAAATTGCTCTCAAGCAACGGTTACTGAAAAATCAAGTAACCACCAATGTCCTTCGCCTCTGCCTTGAGGTTTAACGACCACTAGGCATCAACGTCATCACGCTCTCGCCACGAGCTTCTCGTTCGATTTGACCCGAATTGACGGCTTCATAGAGAACTGTAAGCGCCTCTAAGTCTGACGCTTCGTAGCCTTTCATTTCTAGCACCTGACGGATGAGACCCTCAGAAGCAACGCTGAGGCATCCAGTTCGAAAAGCCGATTGTACAAGCGTGCGAATCATGAAACCAACACCAGAGCGCTTCTATAGAGAATTTTCCATAATATCGGACATTTCTCAGACCTGGTAACTGATTTAAATCAGCGAGTGATTGTGATGATAAACACCTTTTAGGTGTGATGCTGCTCACAACAAAGGGAATGTGTGGAAAAAAACGTAACAGCAGACAGGTTGTTCTTATACGGTTCCCATTTAGCGGTGCTACATCTACCCTCCCCATTCAGCTTGGCGATATGTAGCTGCCTCAAAGCGAAATGGTCTTAGGAGCAAGGTGTTTGTGGGGTATCGCCCTTCGGGCCTAAATAAGTCGTTAATGCTATAGCTTAAAGAATTTACTGTTAAGGATTTGTGAACCTGACAGAGGTTTTCTAATAAGAGTTTGTTAAAGTGCTGGTGCAGCTGAACAACAATAGAGCTTCAAGGAGGAAAGACACCAGTGTTTGCGATCGCACAAAAGCAGCAGCAATACGAAACCTACATACTTACTGACCAAGACGCGCAGTCTCGACTGGAAGTCGTTCCGGAACGCGGCGGCATCATCACTAGCTGGAATCTCCAAAATCAAGACATTCTTTACCTTGATGCCGAACGCTTTAGTGACCCCAGCTTGAGTGTGCGGGGTGGCATCCCAATCCTCTTCCCCATCTGCGGCAACTTACCCGACAACACCTACACTTACAACGGTAAACAGTACATCCTCAAGCAACACGGTTTTGCCCGTGACTTACCTTGGGAAGTGACAGACAGGGTAACAAACGAACTTGTCAGCCTCACTCTCGTCCTCAGTAGCAACGACCAGACTCGCGCCGTTTACCCCTTCGAGTTCCAACTCGCCTTTACCTACCAGCTTAAGGGCAACACTTTAGAAATTCAGCAGCGGTACACAAATCATTCAAGCGAACCGATGCCCTTTTCTACGGGTTTGCATCCCTACTTCTTTACGTCTGACAAGTCCCAACTTGAGTTTGAAATCCCAGCATCCGAGTACCAAGATCAGATTACGAAAGAAGTACATCCGTTCTTAGGCAGTTTTGATTTAAGCCGCGACGAAATTGATGTGGCGTTTGGGCAGCTGAACGAAAAGTCTACAAGTGCTACCGATACTGGACGCCAAGTCAAAATCACACTCAGTTATAGTGACCTCTATGCTACCGTGGTTTTTTGGACAGTTAAGGGCAAAGACTATTATTGCCTGGAACCCTGGAGTGCCCCCCGCAATGCCCTCAATACTGGAGAGCATCTAACGGAATTGGCTCCCGGAGCCAGTTGTGAGGCATTTGTCAGACTGACCGCAACATTTTTGTGAGTGACTTGCTAAATTTCGATTAGTTTGTGCTAATGTTAGAAATTGTGTGCTTAAACACTCACTTTTCGGGTCGCTAACTCAACGGTAGAGTATTCGGCTTTTAACCGACTAGTTCCGGGTTCGAATCCCGGGCGACCCATTTAAGAGATACCCAGCAATTATTGAGCCTATAAGGAAGGCTTATCTAACAATATCTAGAGATAATTGCTTATAAACTGATAAACTATCTTAAGATTGTTGTAAGAATTAAGCTCGTCTAAAAACAACTAGCTAACAACAAACCAAAAGTTAGGAGGACTAATTATGGCGCTTGTACCCATGCGGCTGCTGCTTGAGCACGCAGCCGAGAACGGCTACGGCATTCCAGCTTATAATGTCAACAATATGGAGCAGATCCAGTCGATCATGCAGGCTGCTCATGAAGCGGATAGCCCAGTAATTCTACAAGCTTCTCGTGGTGCTCGCAGCTATGCTGGGGAGAATTTCCTGCGTCATTTGATCATGGCAGCAGTGGAAACCTACCCCCACCTCCCAATCGCCATGCACCAAGACCACGGCAACAGCCCAGCAACCTGCTACTCGGCGATTCGCCATGGTTTCACCAGCGTCATGATGGACGGCTCTCTGGAGGCAGATGCTAAGACTCCAGCTAGCTACGAGTACAACGTTGAGGTCACTCGTAAAGTTGTAGAAGTCGCCCATGCAGTCGGTGTCAGCGTTGAAGGAGAACTGGGTTGCCTGGGTTCTTTGGAAACTGGCGCAGGTGAAGCAGAAGACGGTCACGGTTTTGAAGGTACTCTCTCCCACGACCAACTATTAACCGACCCCGACGAAGCTGTTGACTTTGTTGAGAAGACTGGTGTAGATGCCCTAGCTGTTGCCATTGGCACCAGCCACGGTGCTTACAAGTTTACCCGTAAGCCAACTGGTGAAATTCTTGCCATTAGCCGGATTGAAGAAATTCACCGCCGCCTGCCTAACACCCACTTGGTGATGCATGGTTCTTCATCTGTGCCGGAAGACCTGATTGCTATCATCAACCAGTACGGTGGTAACATTCCTGAAACCTACGGTGTGCCTGTTGAAGAAATTCAAAAGGGCATTAAGAGTGGTGTCCGTAAGGTCAATATCGACACTGACAACCGCTTGGCAATCACTGCTGCCATTCGTGAAGCTGCAGCTAAAGACCCATCGAACTTTGACCCGCGTCACTTTATGAAGCCTTCTATCACGTACATGAAGAAGGTTTGTCTGGAGCGTTACCAGCAGTTTGGTACAGCCGGTAATGCCAGCAAGATCAAGCAATTGTCTTTGGATGACTTTGCTGCTAAATACGCCAAAGGCGAATTGAGCGCTGTAACCAAGAAGGCTGTTACTGCTTAATTAACTAGTGTTGTAGGGCAAACGCTTCAGTTTCCCTCAATGAATATACTGGGTGGCTGTTGAAGCTGCCCAGTTTTTTATTAGCTTTCTTCGCTGGAAGACCTACACCATAGCATTACTCCGCTTGGTACTGGGAGTCGTCACCGCTAAAATATCCCTCCTTAGCCAGAGGTCACTGTTTTGTGTATCTCAAAAACGATGCCTTTGGATAGAGGGTAACCTCTGTCTACGGTTGTAAAGTTTAATCAAGGCAAGTCCACAGTAATGAGGGCGTTGCTAACGATAGGACAACAAGCTCCTAGTCTACGTACACTAGGAGCTTTTCCTGTGTCTATATTTAGGTAAAATTCGGTTTTACCCCTGCTAGCAGGGGTAGAGCCACTGATAGGACAGCAAGCTCTAACCACAACACTAAGAGTTTTTTTAGGGTTTATCTCCTACCTAACGGGCTATGTCTATGTACATAGCTTTTTCAAAGCCTACTTTTCAAGGGAAGTTCTAGGATAGAGATCCAAGATCAATTCGTAATCCCTTATGTGCGCTACGCCCAGTTTTTCTCAGGCTCACTCCCGAAACACCAGCAAGGGACAAAATTCCCCGGTAGTGACTAAGCCGGGTGAATCAGAGCAACTCCTAGCAACTTCGATTCCTCCACTATTGGGCGCTTCTTTAACAGAGTTAACGCAATGGGTGCAACAGCAGGGGCAACCGGCTTATCGGGGGCGTCAGTTACATCAATGGATTTATCAAAAAGGGGCGCGATCGCTTTCGGAAATTTCAGTCTTTCCTAAACAGTGGCGCGAGGCCCTAGCCGATGTCCCCATCGGGCGTTCAACATTACACTACCGCTCTCAGGCCCCAGATGGTACGGTGAAGTACCTACTGCGGACGATAGATGGTCAAATTATCGAAGCCGTCGGTATTCCTACAGAAAAGCGCCTTACGGTTTGTGTCTCCTCTCAGGTCGGTTGTCCGATGGCTTGCGACTTCTGTGCTACTGGTAAAGGGGGATTCAATCGCAATCTGGTACGCCATGAAATTGTTGATCAGGTCTTGACAGTTCAGGAAGACTTTCAGGAGCGCGTCAGCAATGTTGTGTTCATGGGGATGGGAGAGCCATTGCTGAATCTGGACGCCGTACTGGGAGCAGTGAAGTCGATTAATCAAGATGTTGGGATTGGGCAGCGATCGCTTACAATCTCAACCGTCGGCATCCCTGGTCGTATCCGGCAACTTGCTGAACATCAACTGCAAGTCACCTTTGCCGTCAGCCTCCATGCCTCAAATCAGCAGTTGCGGGAAAAACTCATTCCCAGTGCTCGCCGATATCCCCTAGAGGCTCTTTTAGACGAGTGCCGGGAATATGTGCAGATCACAGGTCGTCGGGTGACATTTGAATACATTCTCCTAGCTGGATTGAATGACCTCCCAGAACATGCTGCTGAATTGGCAGAACATCTACGGGGATTCCAGACTCACGTTAATTTAATTCCCTACAACCCCATCAGCGAAGTGGATTATCAGCGCCCTAGTCCCCGCAGAATTCAAGCCTTTGCTGATGTCTTAGAGAAGCAACACATTGCAGTCAGTGTACGCCGCTCTCGTGGTCTGGAAAAAGACGCCGCCTGCGGACAACTCCGAGCCTCAAAGGTCAGTACACCTCAACAACTTTAACCAGTGGGAAGTTTGAGGAGCTATAAGTTCCGTGCTATGAGCAGATAGAGTTTAGCGCCAGGATACATAGACTCCTCAAGCCCCCTTTAGGAACTCAATTATTATCGACGAGCATAGATGCCCGGGGCGTAAGCCTCGACAACTTTGCCCGTGCGAGAGCAATTAATCATCAAGTAGTCACAAACTGGACATTGAGTCTGGGTAATGTGAGTTTTTATGAAATAATGTCTTTCAGCATGGCTGCCACAGTTAGGGCAGCGAACTTCTTGTGTTATACGCATTTTGCAACCTTTTTTCAGTGAATTCTTAAGAAATTGAGGAAAAATCGAGAAGTTTTATCTTCTACAGTTAAAACTTCCGTAAGAAAAAATCGTTAAATTAACTGATTAATACAGGTATGGCGAAAAATTGATTCACTCCTGTTTCTTGTTTTTAGTATCTCAGTGTTTATACTCATTAGCAAGATTATTTGGGCGATAGTATCTATTTGTTACGGAGGTTAATTTCTCTAAAGTTCATCGATCCCCGTTGGTAAAGAGTGTATTTAATGTTGATCTACACCTTTATTGCGGCAACATCGGTAAAGGCGGCAGACCTGTTCTGTCTCTAAAAAACCACTTCAGAAGGCAAAATCAGAAAGCTAATTTTGCCAATTTATCAAGGTTATATTTCTATTTTTAAGGTTTCTTTAAGATTTGAAGTCTATCATTAGTTAGATTGACTGATTGCCATAGGAGTAACGAAAATAACGGTAACGCTCTACTGGCACTGATAGATAATCGCTTTTCTGGGCTGGCAGCTAGCCCGTTTCACAGTTAAGGGAATTGTGGTTTACCAGTTCCTGTATCGAGCAGGCTGCACTACGTTTAAGTTCGACTTCACAATTTCAGATAATTTCAAGCAGGGTGCTACGGTTTTGAGAACTGTGTGAGGAGAGCTGTTGATCAAAAGGAATTCCCCAAAAAAAAGGAGATGCCCTCTGTTGAGGAATCCCCCTCTGGTGAAGACTCACCCACACGAATTGACTTAAGGAAATTCAAGTTAGGTTCCATCACCTTATAGAGACGCACGAAGTCTGCATCTTTACAGATTTATAGCGTCTCTACTGACTTATTCTTTGGGCTTGTAAGTAGAAGCAACGTGCAATTCCTTCAATTGCTTTGGATCGACACCAGCAGGGGCTTCAGTTAGTAGACAACGTGCTTGCTGCGTCTTCGGAAAGGCA
This sequence comes from Coleofasciculaceae cyanobacterium, assembly GCA_036703325.1. Taxonomy (GTDB): domain Bacteria; phylum Cyanobacteriota; class Cyanobacteriia; order Cyanobacteriales; family Coleofasciculaceae; genus DATNPI01. The sequence goes on along the minus strand of DATNPI010000413.1, from coordinate 8,145 downwards.
ATTACATCCCGAATCGACTCTTCCCCAGCTAGCAACATCACCAGCCGATCTAAGCCATAGGCGAGTCCACCGTGAGGCGGCGTACCATACTCAAATGCCTCCAGAAGAAACCCAAACTTGTTGTGCGCTTCTTCGGGAGATAAGCCAATCGTTTCAAATACCCGTTGCTGTAGTTCGGGTTGGTAAATCCGTAGACTTCCACTGACAATTTCAAAGCCGTTGTAAACTAAGTCATAAGCTTGCGCTCGTGCCGTTTTCAGATCATCCAGGTCATCTGGGTGAGGAGCCGTAAAAGGGTGATGTAGCGCATCTAGTCGCTTGTCCTCAGCATTCCACTCGAACATTGGGAAATCTGTTACCCAGAGTAAGTTAATCTTGTCTGGGTCAATCAGCCCCTGTTCACGAGCAATTACACCGCGAAGTCGGTCTAAAGTTTTATTGACTACCTCAGCTGCACCAGCACCAAATAGCAGGAGATGACCAGCTTTTGCTCCTGTGCGCTCCAGTAATTCCTGTTTTTGTGCTTCTGTCAGGTTATCTTTAATCGCCCCGATGGTGTCGATTTCACCATCGTCGCGCACTCGGATGTAAGCGACACCTTTGGCACCAGCTTCGCTGGCTTCTTTAAATAAGTCACCACCTGGCTTAATCCGAACATTGGAGATGGATTCGTTACCGCCTGGGATAGGCAGGACTTTAACGATGCCCCCAGCGGCAACAGCTCCTGAAAAGACTTTGAAGCCAGAGTCTTTGAGTAAATCAGAAACGTTCACTAGCTCTAAGCCAAAGCGGGTGTCGGGTTTATCACTCCCGTAGCGTTCCATAGCTTCGGCATAGGTGAGACGAGGGAAAGGTCGCGGGATGTCGATGCCTTTAACGGTTTTGAAGATATGGCTAACTAGACTTTCGTTAAGCTCGAAAATTTCTTCCTGCGACATGAAACTCATTTCCATGTCCACCTGAGTAAAGTCCGGTTGTCGGTCAGCCCGTAAGTCTTCATCCCGGAAACAACGAGCAATCTGGTAGTAGCGGTCAAATCCCGCCACCATCAGTAGCTGCTTAAACAGTTGCGGGGACTGAGGCAAAGCATACCACTGACTCGGATTAACACGGGAAGGCACTAGGTAGTCTCTAGCACCTTCGGGAGTGGAGCGAGTGAGAATTGGCGTTTCAACTTCAATGAAGCCTTGCTCGTCTTCAAGGTAGCGGCGAATGGCTTTGACGACTTGGTGACGCAGCTGGAGGTTACGGCTCATGCGATCGCGTCTTAAGTCTAAATACCGATACTTCAGCCGCAAGTCTTCCCGAACCGGATCGGCGTTGTGCGTTGAAACCTGAAAGGGTAGCAGCTTGCGGACGCTATTAAGCAGTTCGATCTTGTCTGCGTAAACTTCTATCTCACCCGTAGGCAGTTTGGGATTTAAGGAGTCTTCTGGACGTGCCGTGACTCGACCTGTAATCTTAACCACGTATTCATTCCGTAGGGCTTCAGCATCCTTATAGGAATCTGGGGTGCGCTGGGGGTCACTTACAATTTGGATGATGCCGCTCTTGTCACGTAAATCTAAAAAGATCACTCCTCCGTGGTCGCGGCTATGGTCTACCCATCCATACAGGGTAACTGTCTCTCCAATATGTTCCTTTCTAACTTCGCCGCAATAGTAGGTTCGCATAGTTGCCGATCAGTAACTTTGGCTTGAGGATAGGGAATGCGTAAGCGTCAAGCCTGAAGTATATGATAAGCGCCATCCGGCTCTCTGAGCAGTGCACAATTAAGCTAAATGCTCAAGCAGATTATAGGCATTACTCAAAATCGGTAAACATTGGCATTGTCTCTTAGGATTGAGTGGATGGTACTTGATGCTAATCAATCCAATAATTAAAGCTCAACCAAGGAACTGGTTGAGCGAGTACCTACGGAACCGCGCAAAGGGCGAGGCAACGGTTAACTTTTGACAAAACTAAATCCTACACAGCTAACCCAGCTACTAGCCCTACTGAAATAGCTCTCGGATTGACTTCCTTCGCCCTCTCCCGGTAATCAACTGAATTGCTCGTCGTATCTAGAGACAGTTGTATCTCGTCCGGTTCAGACATTTCCCAGTTGAGCGTTGCAGCAGCACTAGTGGCTTAGGCACCCGCTTCAGATTTGTCAACGTCGCTGACACTATATTCCTTTGAGGCTTCGTAGTCCTTATCAACATCTATTTGCGGGACTTTCTCTGTCCCCTCTACCATGTTCTGAGCAGCTAACTCAGCTTCCTGTACATCAGCAGTTTGCTTTGGGTCTACCTTCAGTTCTTCAGACATAGTGAACTCCCTTTTAATAATTTTCTCAAGCCTGTCGATAACCTTATCAAGAGTGATCCCTATAGCGTCAGACTCGGGAGAGATATCTTTAATCTCTAGAAAACTCTATAAAAGGGAAGATTTACCCAGCGCTAGAACTTGGCTCAACCTCTCTCTCTTGGAGGGAGATTTCAATTACCAAACTCTGATAAGTCTAAGTTAGAACACATTCATCGGCTTTATAGAAAAATTATGACCTCAGCTCAAGACACTGGTCATTCCTCAACCCGTTCCGAAGACAGCAAAAAAGTACTGGAAGCGTTTGAAGCCTTAGGCACAGATGAAAAACTAGCGCTGTTCTACTATGTTTATGAAAAAATGGGAGAGTCAATCACACCAGCTGCTCCCACTGCCGCTAACCCAGAAATGGCTCCCCGACTGCTAGGAGAATTCTATGAAATGTCAGATGACGAGCAGCTGGCTGTTATGAGAGAGATTGTAAACCGTGAAGATACAGAGCTATCTCGTGCTTACGGAGCACTAACTGTGAATAATCAGCTAGCGGTTTGGTATGCCTGGGCGATTGGGATGGGTGATACTGTAGTAGACCTACCAGAGGGCTATGAAGCTACTAAAGCTATCAACGATGCTCTTTCCCAAATTGAAGGTCTTGACTTTGAGGGACAAATTTCGATGTTACGCGAGTTCGCTGGGAACATGGGTTACAGCGACGTTAAGCCAATTCCGACTCAAAAAGAAACTGGCAAAACGCCAAGTCTCTAGGTCAGGAGAATTGCTCTAGCAGCGCTTCAAGGGGCGATCGCTATTTAAGCGGCCTACAACATAATACTGCTAGATAGAGGTGTTCAACTCGGTTCCTGCAAGAGGCGAGTTAAACACTTTTTTTTCTATCGGGCGCTCAGTAAACTGCCTCAGAACTTTGTTATTTGACACTTTCATGCTATTTGAGCTGGGGGCTGGAATAATTTTATAGCGGTTCTGTGTTGCACATACCACACCGCAAGGGCACGATATTATCCTGCCTGTACAAAACTGTGTTGAACCCGATTGAGAGTCACTATAGGCAGCAACTTTCTTTGTAGATAGATAGGAAAATTGCCTTGAAGTTTTAATCAATCAAGGCAGGTGCTTTTTGCATATACTTTTTTAAAGCTGTGATTGTGGGCAGCAAAGATGTCCCTACGATCGTTGCGAGATCTGCCAACAAAAAAACGGAACCGATTGCGGTTCACAGTACTAGGGATTATCAGTTTGTGGAAATGCTCAAGTACAAGGGTGAGTTAGCAGGCCAACACCTTTACTTATTGCTGAAAGGTACACGAGCAAAACTTTCCACCGATGTGGTTACAAACGGGATATGTCCTTATACAAGCAATACCAGCGAACTTACAAATGCCAGATTGTGGTTTAGTAATCGACAAAGACGAAAACTTTTCCATTAACATACTACTGCGGTTCCTGGCGCGGCGAGCGCCACACAGACTTCTAGAAGTCTGCCGTGTACTTGGGGTGACTCAAGACATCAACACGTTCACACAGGTTGAGACTACCAGGATTTGACAATGACAATTAATGCAGCCAAGCTGGAGAGCATTCTTCAAAATTTCGTCACTGGCGCAAGTGATGTTCAAGGAGCCGCTCTCGTTTCTCCTGATGGACTCCCATTAGCATCTAGCTTACCGAGTGAGATGGACGAAGAACGAGTATCGGCAATGTCAGCCGCCATGCTGTCCTTAGGTGAGCGCATTGGCAGTGAATTGTCAAGAGGCTTTCTAGACCGTATTTTTGTTGAAGGCGATCAAGGCTATGGCATCCTCACTAACTGTGGCGAGTATGCTGTCTTACTCGTCCTAGCAAGCAGGGCAGCTAAACAGGGAGTGCTGATGCTGGAAATTAAGCGCGTGATTCCAGAGTTGAAGGCAGCTTTAAACTGAGGTGAGATTTTAGAAACAGAAGAATGAAATAAACAGGGATACCGATCTCAAGTGAGTAGACGTATATTGATGCCTCAATACGTAGATCTTGCCGTAGATGCGTTAGAGCCACTTGAGGAAATTGTGTATCATAAGATACACAATTGGTTTCTATTCTAAAGAAATTCTTAACCGCATCTAGATGGCTATGATGTACTACTTTTACAACCTCTCGACGGAGTGAGAGACGATTCTGTAAGTCAATAGAGGAAGATATCCCTAATACGTCTTTCTTAAGAAGAATGGCACAATTGTAATTTACTAACTCAGGGCTTAAGTAAGCACTGTATAGTGGTGTTAGCGACTAACCTTTAAACTCCAGAGGTAGTGCGTCGGCAGCTTAATTGCCAAAGCCCTATAAACGTCAGTAAGCCGCCAGATTTGTGCTTTCACGTTATCTAAGCAATAAACGTGAAGTCACGGTCTCTGAGCTTAAACCCTGACTGTTTGTGCTGTGACTAAAGCTTTTTAGATGATGAACTAGAATAGCTAAACTGTAGATTGATGGGGCTATTCTGGGAATAATAGTAGTAGCCCAGTTTAAATTAAGCTCATTGCCGATGTTTGAAGCCTCACTTAGCTTTTATTAGTTTAGGCTAGTTTTGTCTTCCACATCTGCCATAAGACTGAAGTTTAAATGGAAAGTCTAGATAGCCGTCATAAGCTTAGAGCTTCTTTATAGAAGAAACGTAACGGAAAGTTGATAAATCTTCACTTTCAGTTTGACAATAAGTTTATGAGTGCCTATTCCCGACCAATTTTTCGAAATAAGTAAAAAGTAATGGCAATTACGAGTAGTTTGGCAGAATTTTCCCTACCAGAACTGTTTCAATTTCTTGATCAAGGCAGCAAAACCGGATTGCTCACCCTTCGCTTTCAGACTGATAGCCAGAATCAGGAAAAAAGAGTCCGCCATGCTTTGATGCACCAGGGTCGCATCGTGGCTGTTACCAATCGACTAGATCACCAATGCTTGCTCGCGATGATTTGTCAACGTGGCTGGATTAGCCCCGAGGTGCTTCGCGAACAGGTTAACCGTTGTCCTGCGAATATACCAATTGGTCTTTACTTGAAGACTCAGGGGTTTCTGCAACCAGAACAGTTGAGACTACTGTTCCATGCTCAAGTGCTACAACAAGTTTGTGCCTTATTTCGGCTCAAAGATGCTCGGTTTAAATTTGACTCCAAAGCTACGTTACCAACAACGGAAATGACAGGCTTGAGTCTTTCAGCGACCGAAGCGACCTTGATGGGTCTGCGAGTGTTGCGAGACTGGAGGTCACTAGCAGACAAGCTACCTGAGCCAACTTCAGCGCTATCTAGGGTGGTTATAGGCAAGCGTCACTTACGGCTGGATTCTCTGGAAGGACGGGTTTGGCAGTTGGCAAATGGGTCTGTTCCTCTAAATGCGTTGGCAAGTCAGTTTAAACAACCCGTCGAAATTATTCAACAGACAGCCTTCCGGCTCATCAGCGTAGGTTTAGTTGCAGAAGTTCCAATGATTGCTCCCTCTCGCACCAGACCTACAGGGGAAGAGGCACTAGAGTCAGTTCCAGGTACACCAGACAGCAGTAAGGATAACAACGGACAAGCCCTCAGCAATTCCTTTATGCAAAACTTGCTCGGTTTCCTGAGGAGCAAGTAAGAGTGGAAATTATGCGTCTAGTTGTGACCGGTACAGTTGGTGCTGGTAAGTCCACTTTCATTCGCTCAGTTAGTGAGATCGCTGTAGTAGATACAGATCGTGTAGCGACAGGGGAAGCCGCCGCAATTAAGAAAAGGACTACAGTGGCAATGGACTTTGGACGCTTACAATTTGCCCCAGGAATGGCGCTGCATCTATATGGGACTCCAGGACAGTCTCGCTTCGATTTTATGTGGGACATCTTGATTCGTAAGGCTCACGCTTACATCCTCTTAGTAGCGGCTCATCGCCCCAGCGATTTTCGCTTGGCTCGCAAAATGCTCGCTTTTATGAACCAGCGTGCCAAAATTCCCCTAATTATTGGATTGACCCATATGGATTGTGAGGGAGCTTGGTCTGAGGAAAATGTGGCGATCGCATTAGGCTTTGTTGATGAGAAAACCCGCCCACCCATCGTGATCCTCAATGCCAATCAAAAAGACTCGGTGGTTAAAGCATTAATTGTGCTAGTGCATCACTTCATGCAAAGTTCCATGAATTAACATTATTTAACAGAGTATAATAACTTACAATATTTCCTCTAAGAATGTCAATGAATTTATTTTAATTTTGTACGCTCATTTCTTGAATCCCAAGTCGAAGAACTATACAAGTTAAACAAAATTAAGTTTACCTATCCGCTATTTAACTAAAAAACAATTTAGATTAAGATATCAAAAACTCAAATTAACTTGGCAGAGCGTAGCCTTTCAGAGAGAGAAGTGAACGGAAACGTTGTAGGAAGAGACCAAAACCCTAAACTCCGTTTATTGTTTCTCCAATGCTTTGTCAGTTTATTTATGACCAACTAGAGTATGCGTATTCAGTTTGGGAAAATAGGTTTGGGATTTCTATCAATAGACTGATTCGAGGTATACATGAAGATTATTAGATTAGTATACATTACGGATTATTAAGAAAAGAGAGCGTTTCAAAGCCTTTGGCTCCAAAACATAGGTTCTACCGAGCCTAAGGCTTGGATTCTAGCCTTTAACTAAACAATCATGGCTATCACAGGTTTCCTAACAGACTTCTCCCTACCAGAACTTCTTCAGCTTCTCGAAAAAGGCCATAAAACTGGCTTGCTGACGCTTCGCGCCTTACCAACCTCCACAAGTCGGTTACCTTTTCATTACATCTGGCTAAATAAGGGCCGTATTGTGGCAGCAGCTAACCGACTAGACGATCAAGGTTTAGTTACACTGATTGAGCAACGCCACTGGGTAAGCGATCGCGTATTCGACAAGCTAGTTCATTGGTGCTGCCCAATCAGTGAACCGCTGGGTTTATACCTGAAAAACCAAGGTGCCTTACAAGCCGAACAACTCAAACGGCTATTCCAGATTCAGGTATTGCAGCAAGTGTGTGCTTTGTTTCAACTTACAGAGGCTGAGTTTAAATTCGACCCGAAGGTGCGAATTCCCACGCGAGAAATGACCGGTTTGAGCGTACCGGCGACAGAAGCTGCATTGGTAGCATTACGAGTGCTACGAAACTGGGACGCCCTAGCAGATAAATTGCCTGATGTGAACGGAGGTTTGATAAGTATTATTGCTGGTCAACCCGAATATCGACTAGACTCCCTAGAGTGGCAGGTTTGGGAGTTCACAAAAGGAACGGTTTCTCTCAAGGAGATCGCACGGCAATTGAGAATACCAGTAGAAAAAGTGCAGCAGATAGCGTTCCGGCTAATGACAGTGGGTCTAGTAGAGGAAGTACCGTTGTTGGTAGGCACCTTACCCACCCAAACAGTCGAGCCTCTGCCAGCACAATTAATAGAAGAAGCTGAAACTCATAACGTTAGTCACACATTTATGCAGAACTTAGTCGGTTTCTTGCGTAGCAAAGTCTAAGGAGTCGGCGAAGAATTACTCCTTTGGAAAGAGAATTATCTGGTTCGTTGTCAGTTGTCAGTTGCTAGTTGTCAATTGGCCTTGGTAATGGGAATGATCCAGTTGTTTTTGGACGCCCCCTAAGTAATTGGTAATTGCTAGTTTGTACAAAGCTACTAAAGCTTTAAAAGCTAAAAGCAGCTTATTTGACACTCCTCTGCCTAAAGGCGAGAGGATTCTTCGTTCGTAGACCCAACTTGCTCAGACAGGATTGCTCCAATCTCAGTAGAGGTCGAATCTCCCGAAGCGTTCGGATCTAAGATCCAAGTTCCGGTATGCCCTACCG
>DATNPI010000389.1:0-7119 GCA_036703325.1 Coleofasciculaceae cyanobacterium | reverse complement strand
AGTGCAGCGATCGCTACAGATGTTCGCATTGGTCTAGCTGTTCCCCCACGCCAAGAGACACCTAAACCCCCAGCCGAGGAGGAAGTGCGGGAGGCGGCGGCTGAGGTACAACGGATTGAGAATGTCATTGCCCTGATTGACAATGAAGTCAAAGTCCTCTACAAGCTACAAGTCCCACAGCGACCTGCTGGTGAAGAAGGTAAAGCGCCTCCTCCTTCCCCGATGGGGGCAAGACTAGCGCTAGCTAACTTCAGTGACGAACAGATTCGGGCACGACTCCAGGAAAAGCGGGAAAATGTAGAAAAGCTGCGGAAGGCTCAAGAGCATCTTGAGGATTTGCGGCAGAAGCTCCAGAGTGCTTCCAGTGCTAGGGAGGCAAGACCACATGAGCTTCGCAAGACAGTCGTTGTTCGGTTAAGTTATGAGGGTGAACCAGATACGATTACTGGACAACGGTTAGTGGTGGAGTATTTTGTCCCAGGCGCTCGTTGGACACCAACCTATGTTTGTCGTCTAGATAGTGCTGGGAATCAGGCGGCAATTGCTGTACGAGCATTGCTTTGCCAGCGCACGGGTGAGGATTGGTCAGGAGTACGCCTAGAACTGTCTACGGCTGAACCGATGGCTTGGAGTGAGTTGCCGGAATTGCCGTCTCTGCGGCTGGGACGTGCCCAACCTGTGATCAGAAAGTCTGGCTGGCGTAGACCTCCAGTTGGTGCAGAGATTCTGTTTGAAGATTTTGATCGACAGGAAGAGGAAGCGATCGCTGCAATGCCCGAACTTTTCGAGATTGCAGAGATTTCCTCTGTGTCTGTGCCACCGTTATCTAATTTGGTGCGGAAGTATGAATCTGCTCACAAAGTCCAGACTGAGCAGCGTAGAGCTAGGAGGCAAATGGATGAAGCTGATGAGCCGAGTAGAGTTACGAGGTCAATGGCTTCCCCTAGTGCACCAATTGTTGAGCGATTCGATCAATTCGATATTACCCTCATTTCTCCAGAGATGCTCTCCGAAACAGAGGAATTTGAAGAATTGGAGGCGACGCTTTCAGCGCCTAAACCTGCATCCTTAAGATATGCCGATGTAGGGACAACCTTAGAAAAACTAATTAGCCAGGAAGATTCTTCAACCGATCGCCTTACCTATGGTCTCATGCGGATGGGTGCAGCTGATGACTTAGCCAAGCGCGGTAAATTGTCAATTGAGAAACGGCATGAAGCCTATCTAGAAATCCTCAAGCAGCGGAAAGTTGTTGTTACCTTTGATGTCATGGAAGTGGTGCAACAGGCTGTGTCTAATGCCCAAAACTGCCTCTGGGTTCCACTTCCTCCCGGTGGCATTAATGTGCGAACCGTTGCTGGCTCATTTGACTATGCCTACAGTGCCGACGGACGGGTGGATGTCCCCTCAGATGGTGAATTCCATTCGGTCGCATTGATGAGCAAAAGTACAGATGTGAACTTGCGCTATGTGGTTGTCCCTCGCGAGGATACCAACGTCTTCCGCATTGCCCAACTCCGCAACCCCCTACAGGCTCCCCTACTCGCTGGCCCGGCGGATGTCTACGTCGATGGAGAGTATATACTATCTACCAACATTGCTACGGTGCCACCCAAGGGGCAGATGGAGTTAGGGTTGGGGGTTGAACAAGCTATCAAAGTCGCTAGGAATACGACTTATCAAGAAGTCCGTTCCGGGGAGACACTTGTCGCCTTTAACGAACTACGGCACCGAATTCAGATCGATATCGCTAACCGTTTGCCCAGAGAAGCTCGAATTGAGGTGCGGGAACGACTTCCCATCCCTCAGGGAGATGCCAAGGTGGATGTCCAGATTGGTGAAGTCTCGCCTAACTGGGAGAAGTATGAACAACAGGAACGCGGGATACCCATCCGGGGTGGTTATCGCTGGCGGGTGAAAGTGTCTGGTGGAGAACACAAGACGCTATCAGTTGATTACACAATTAAGACGTTTGTGGATAGTGAGCTAGTTGGTGGGAATCGACGCGAATGATTTCCACAACGGGCAACTTGACCACAAAAGGATGAAGGATGAAGGATGAAGGGTGAAGGATGAAGGATGAAAAGGCATTTGAAAACATATCGGATACAAGGCTCTAAATTTATTTATGAAGGGAAATTCTTCATTCAATTGGTGATAGCGTCTCGCCCCAACCAATTGCTAAGTTCTTATTTCAAGCCTCTGTTGCGTAAACATGGAGTTGTTTTCATCCTTCATACTTAACACTTCAGACTTTAGTTGACGATAGTTTATAGGAAAACGGAGCATCTACAGGGAGTTTAGCTATGCAGCCGGAACACCTACAGCAAATCAAGGGCTACTACATTGAGGATGCTAAAAACCACTTCACAGTTATCGAGCAGTATTTGCTGAATCTGGAGAGCATAGTTGAAGACCGACAAGAGATGAACAGGCTTGTCTGCTACTTCAAATCGGTCAATGGGGGGGCAGCTATGTTAGGTATCAACAGCATTCATAAAACTGCCCGCCGCTTAGAAGACTTTTGCAGATGCATCGAACTTGATGGTTACTCAGTCAAGGTTGACCAAAAGTTAAAAGACCTATTTATGCAGGTGTTTTACGGTCTCCAAGAGTTGATCAAGCAACTAAGCCAGTCGTCTAGCTTCACAGATGATAAGGCTACGCAGGTCATGTCAGAGATAGAGCCAGTAATGGAGGCTCTTAACGCTCACCTCACTCTATTGCGTAAGCAATCGTTCAGTACGAGTCAATCAGATGATGCGATCGCACTAGATTTAGAAGATGACCTTGCTGCTTTGGACGAGGAATTACTATCACTGTTCGATGACTTCTTCCTGGGTAGTTCTTCAGCTTAGTCAGCCCAAGCCTTCAGCACGATTAAATAATCAAACAAAATCAATATAAACCATGCAAGCCATTGAGCGATCGCCAGAAGCCATTCAGTCATTAACCCTAGATGCACCTGTTTCAGTTGTCACACTCTTAGAAGATCGCGCCTTGGTACGGCGAATTGGCAAAGTCAACCTGACTCAAGGGTTGTGGCGAGTCAGGGTTGAGAAGGTTGCGCCAGTGCTCTCGGATAAATCTCTGCGTGCTGAATTCAGTGGCAACTATCCAGAAGCAAGAATTGACGATGTTCGGGTTCGTCGTCAGATGCTAGTCAAGGAAGAAGAACGACCAGAGGAAATCAATGCGTTGCAGGCAGAATTGCGATCGCTCCATAACACCTTCAACAATCTCACCGAAGACCGTCAGCATCAAGAGTATTCCTTTAACCAGGTAAATACCATTTTGGCCCATAGCTTGCAGGAGCTACCCATCGATGCTGTCTGGGGACAAATTGACACCAAGATTTGGCGATCGCAGTTTCAAACCCTATTTAAGCAGTTGCGCGAACTGCGTACCGAGATATTAAGCAGTTATCACAATCAAGAGCAACTTAGCCAGCAAATTAATGACTTAAGTACCAGAATCCACGCCCTGTCACGCCCTGATTTGGTTTACACTGCCCACATCGAAGCTGATTTAATGATTTTTCAAGCGGGTGAGTACGAAATTGCTTTCGATTACGTAGTGCCCAATGCCATGTGGCGTCCCTGGCATCAGGCACGATTGCTGCTAGAGGATAAGCCTACTGTTTCATTTCGCGTCGATGGCTGTGTGTGGCAACGCACAGGTGAAGACTGGAACAATGTCGATTTGGTGTTTTCCACGGCACGCGCCTCTCTGGGCACCGAACCACCCCTGCTGGTGGATGACTTACTGAACGTTAAAGGAAAATCTAAGCAAATCATTATTCAAGCCCGCGAACAGAAGATTCAGACAACAGGACTTGGAAGTGCAGCCTCTACCACTGCCGAAACCCCTGCTACTGTCGAGGTGCCTGGTGTGGATGATGGTGGTGAAGTCCGCAATCTGCGATCGACCAGTAAGGCAACTATCCCCTCTGATGGTAGACCTTACCGCGTACCTGTTTTCTCCTTCTCTTCAGAAGCCCAGGTGGAGTATGTATTGATGCCAGAGGTGTCCTGCCAAGTCATCCTCAAAAGTGAGCAGACGAATACAGCACAATTCCCCATCCTTGCAGGGCCAGTGGATTTAGTACGCTCATCCGAGTTGGTCGGCAAGACATCGATACTGTTTATTGCACCAGGAGAAAAGTTCGCCCTCTCGTGGGGGCCAGATGGAGCAATGCGTGTGCAACGCACCGCTACCGAGAAAAGAAAACAAGACCATCTCACTAAGTGGAATTTTTTCACAACTACAGTAAAGTTGTTTCTCTCTAATATTGGTGCAGAACCGAGAGCGATCAAAACCACCGAGCGTATTCCGGTTTCGGAGGTAGAGCAGGTGAAAGTTGAGGCAATTTCCGAAAAGTCTACAGAAGGTGTGCAGCCTGATGAAAACGGTTTCTGTACTTGGAACTTTACTCTAGAGCCATACTCTCAACTCCAGGCAACTTTAGTTTACAAAGTTTCAGCTGCCCCAGAAGTAAAAGGATTTTAATCTGAAAATTAGGGCTAGGGCGTGTTTTCTCGCCTCGGAGTTCCCCTAGCCACAGTTAAAAAGGGGGGAACAAAATTCAGTTTTGAGTTCCCATTTTTAAGGAGGATTTAGAGGGTTCTTCCATCCGTAGCATTCTTTTTTCTATTTGATATAAATGAGAAAGCGATCGCTAACTGTAATGGATAATCGGTTTTCTCTTTTTGTAAAAAGATTGATTAACGCTATTGGACAGGTTTCCTTAAGTTGTGGAAAATAGCTAAATACGGAAACAGTACTTCATTTCTAACGTTACACTTATGCAATCCCACCACAAAGAGTTCAAAGGGTTCAAGCTACTTAAATTATTTGTTACTGGAGGCATTACCGCTATTTTGGCTAGCAATGCCTCCCCTGCCCTCAGCCAGGTCGATGCCCAAGTAAGAGCCATAACAGATTTTGAGGCTCGGATATATATCGGCAGCATAAACCGTGCCCAACAGGTTTACTACGTAGAGAACGAAGAATTCGCCAATAAGCTCTCTCTTTTAGGTGGGTATCCCTCCCAAACCACAAATTACAGATATGGGATTGTTGTACCTAAGGGATTAAGCTACCCAGCAGCCGCTCATCAAGCGCGGCCCAAGAAGCCATCTAACAAAGCAGTTATTGGAGGTGTGGCGCTAGCCGTCATTGGCGGAGATCCCATCGTGGTCACATTGAGATGCGTAGCTAATAAGTCTCCCGCTCAGGGGGGAGCAAAGGGTACTGAATTACCGATTTTTGGCGCAAACGGTGCAATAAGTTGTCCAACAGGATACCGCTCTATTTAAGATTGGTGAAATTGCGGATGAATCGAACTCGAAACCTAAAATTTTTTAAACAACTTAATCCGCTACATTGGCTCAAAAGTTCATTGCTAATTTTATCCAAGCCGCAAGAATGAAACTACCTTATCTTGATAACTATGCTTTACCCATAAGTTCTAGAATGCTGTAGGGGCGAAGCATTCGGGCGATCACTTTTGTCACTTCACCCAAATTTCTGTATCCGAATGCTTCGCCCTTCCACGCGATCGCCCTTACACCAACACTCCCTAGTCATTTTTCTAGGTGCCACTCTCCCCATTCCTCCGATGTCGCCCGTCTCTACAAAACGGCACGATAAATGCAGACGGAACAAGTTGTTCTGTACTAGCTCTCTATCCGTGGAGGAATGGAATGTCTTCATCGTCATCCGAGATGTCCAGTACCCTACTGGCTCTCTCTAATAATCTAGCTGATGCCGTCGAACAGGCAGGTCGTTGTGTTGTGACGGTTAATGCGCGATCGCGTTATTCCTCAAGCGGCATCCATTGGCGACCCGGTGTCGTCATCACCGCCGACGAGACAATCAAGCGCCAAGAGGAAATTACTATAGGGCTTCCGGATGGTCGCACTGTACCAGCAACACTAGCAGGTCGTGACCCTAGCACCGATGTTGCTGTCCTCAAGTTACAAGATGTTAAGCTACCCGTGGCTGACATTGGGGATACCTCAGCACTCAAGGTTGGTCATTTGGTGCTGGCTTTGGGGCGAGGGAATGAGAGCGGTTTAAGTGCCAGTATGGGTGTTGTTAGCGCCCTTGGTGGCGCTTGGCGTAGTTATTACAATGGCTTGATCGATCAGTTTATTCGTCTAGACCTGACGCTCTATCCCGGTTCTTCAGGAGGTCCACTGGTAGAAGCAACGGGTCGTATCGTTGGCATGAACACTTCAGGGCCACGCCATACGGTTCTGACAATCCCGGCTTCTACAGTTAACCGTGTGGTTGACCAGCTAGTAGAAAAAGGACGCATTGCACGGGGTTACCTGGGCTTGGGGATGCAGCCTGTTCGCCTGCCGGAAAATCTCAAGAGTACCTTGAATTTGTCTTCTCTAGGTGGGGTGATTGTTATCAATGTTGAGCCTAATGGCCCTGCTGACAAAGCGGGTATGTTGATTGGCGATATCCTGGTAGCGCTGGATGGCAAGCCAGTCAACGACACGGGTGATGTGCAGGCGATGTTAGGGTTCCAAAGCGTGGGTAAAACCCTCAATGTGCAAATTATCCGTGGTGGTACGTTAGTTGAAGTCGCGCTCACTCCTGGCGAACGACCAGGGAAGGAGGACTAACGTGATTAGTACTTCCTTTGATACTACAGGTGCCCCCGCACAAATCGCCTTGGAGTTAGCTGATGTCACTGAACGCCTGCGCTGTTCTACCGTACAAGTGCGAAGCCGCCGCTATGGTGGTGGGTCGGGTGTAATCTGGAATTCCGATGGCTTAATTATCACCAACGCTCATGTTGCACCTAGTGACCGTGCAACTGTCGAGTTATCGGATGGACGGGTTTTTGAGGCTGTGGTAACCGCACAAGACCCCCAGCAGGATTTAGCCGCGCTTCGGATTGAGGCGACTGACCTACCAGCAGCGACGATTGGCAATTCCGATGCTCTACGGATTGGCGAATTAGTGCTAGCGGTTGGTAATCCTCTCGGTCTTGTTGGCGCACTGACTACGGGAATTATCCACGCCACTGGTTCTACTGATGTATCCAGTCGCCAGAAGTGGGTCATGGCTGATGTCCGGCTAGCCCCCGGCAATTCCGGCGGC
>DATNPI010000406.1:0-5488 GCA_036703325.1 Coleofasciculaceae cyanobacterium | reverse complement strand
GGGTTGTATTAACCCAGTGGAAGAGATTATTGCGATCGCGCATCGTTACGGAGCGAAGGTATTAATTGATGCTTGCCAGAGTGTGCCTCATATGCCTATCGATGTCCAGGCAATGGACTGTGATTGGCTGGTAGCTTCTGGCCATAAAATGTGCGCCCCGACAGGAATTGGCTTCCTGTACGGGAAGCTGGACTTGCTGCTGGCAATGCCTCCGTTTATGGGTGGCGGCGAGATGATTTCGGAAGTCTACCTCGATCGCTTTACTTATGCCGACTTGCCCCACAAATTTGAAGCAGGGACTCCGGCAATTGGGGAAGCGATCGCTTTAGGTGCAGCCGTAGACTACCTGACAAAATTAGGTATGGACAAAATCCACGCCTATGAAGAAGAACTAACCGCCTATCTCTTCCAGCAACTGCGTGGTATTCCTGACTTGAAAGTACATGGCCCGCAACCTACAGCAGACGGGAAAGGTAGGGCGGCACTAGCATCTTTTACAGTTCCAGGACTCGACTCCAGCGATGTGTCTACCATGCTGGATCATGAAGGCGTCGCCATCCGTTCGGGTCATCACTGTACCCAACCTTTACATCGAATCTTGGGTGTAGCGGGTACGGCACGCGCGAGTCTGTACTTCTACAATACTCGCGAAGAAATTGACGCTTTTATTGTTGGTCTCAAGGAAACTCTCGAGTTTTTCGGTAGTATTTTGGGTTAAAGAAACTGTAGCTCAGATCTTGCCTCACCCCCCTAGCCCCCCTTGCGAAGGAGGGAACACGACGCGGAAACTAGCTTCCTCCAATAATAAAAGTTATGCCTCATATTCCCCCCTAAATACGGGGGGTTAGGGGGGTCAAGGCGGGACTGAGCAGGGTAAACGAGCATTGAGAAAATCAAGTACAAGATGTGAGTTTAGGATTCTTTGGCGAAATCTTCCGTTATGTTTGAAGGGTGGGCATTGCCATTGGTGTCAACTTAAGATCTGGCGAATATAATTCGCGGCTAGAAAAACGAAGTCCGCCTACGCGGACTAAGGAAAAATCAAAGATTTGGTAACCCGCGCAGGCGGGTTTTGTTTCTATAGCTGCGGTTTCAACCGCCAAGCTAACCTTAAGTTGGCGCTGATGATTGGGCATTGTTTACCCTTTTCTGTTCTAAAAGTTATCCAATATTGAGATGGTTGCTACCTCGACTCCAGCTGAACAAAGAACCGTGCTACGGAACATTAGTTGGGAAACCTTTGAAGCCTTGCTGAGAGAGACAGGTGAAGATAGAGGTTCGAGGTTTGCTTATGACTGCGGCACTCTAGAAATTATGACTCCGCTTTACGAACATGAAAACCCCAAAATTCAGTTCGATCGTTTCATTGTTGCTTTAGCTGAAGAACTAGAAATTGAAATTAAAAGTGCTGGTTCTACAACCCTGAAGCGAAGTATTAAAAATCGAGGAATAGAACCAGATAATTGCTACTACATCCAGAATGAGATAGCTGTTAGAGGTAGGCAAGAACTAGATTTAGAAACCGATCCTCCGCCTGACTTAGCAATTGAAATCGACATTACTAGTAGTTCTGTTAACAAATTTGGGATTTACTCGGCGCTAGGTGTACCTGAACTTTGGAGATATAACGGGCGAGTTTTGAAATTTTATCAACTGACAGAGGGGCAATATGTTGGGTGCGATCTTAGTATTGCCTTTCCCTTAGTATCAGTGAGCGAAATGAGCCGATTCATTGAGCAGAGTAAAATTACCGGGGAAATTGCGTTGTTGAAATCGTTTCGAGCTTGGGTGAGAGATAAGATAGTAGAGTTGGGCGGCGATTAGTCTGGACACGACTGCATCCAACGTTCATATTGCTATCTTCATACCCAGCCTACCGCACAGGTGAGTTGGTATTTCTACAACACGCAAGAATAAATTAACGCTTTTATTGGAACACTGAAAATGAATAAACCGCGTGAGTTTCCTGATTGGGAACAGTTATATCAGGACAGGGAAGTCGAATCCATGCCTTGGTTTAACCCAGATCTCGATCCGGATCTTGACCAGGCATTAACCAAGCTGAATCTCCACACAGGGGCTGCATTGGATCTTGGCACTGGTCCCGGTACACAGGCTATGGCGTTGGCTGAACGGGGCTTTAAAGTCACTGCTACCGATATTTCAGAGGCAGCTGTGAGTCGTGCTCAAAGTATAGCCAAAGAAAAGGGGTTGGATATCTCGTGGAAACAGGATGATATCTTCAACAGTAAACTTGACCTAGAATTTGACTTGGTATTTGATCGGGGCTGTTTCCATGTATTCCCTCCTGAACGCAGACACGACTACATTCGCGTTGTCGGTCGTTTAATTAAGCCTAAAGGTTACCTATTCCTTAAATGCTTTAGCCACTTACAATCAGGCGAGGAAGGACCTTATCGATTTACACCTGAAGAAATCAGGGAGATTTTCAGTAGCCAGTTTAAGGTTTGTTCTGTTGAAGAGACAGTATACCAGGGTACGTTAGACCCATTTCCACGAGCACTATTCTCTGTTCTGGAAAAATCTTGAATGAGAGAAGAATGCGATCGCATTCTCCTAAAGAAACCATCGACTTTTTCGCCAGCCTCATGACTATGTAACCAAGAAAGCAGAGCCTGAACATTAGTGAAACATACAAGCGTTGCATAAGAAAAAATCCAAAATAGGCTTTGGCTACTGCCGCGTTTCAAGTCAAGAACAGCAGCCAAGCTGAAGAGGCTCCTCACTGGCTTAAGCCTCCGCCAGCAGGCCCTAGAGGATCTGCTCCTGGTCTTGAAGGAAGAACTGGTCGCAATGGCTCCCTAAAACGATCTGGTCGTCTTGGCTCCCTTGAGTAAGGCGTCTGCCGTCTATCACGAGCTTCTTGACTGTTGGCAAGGTTCCGGCGAACTCGCTCTAACGACCATCCATTTTGCAATCTGCTGATATAGGTACTAAGTCCACTCTGGTCTGCATCGCGGCCTAGGGTTTCCTGGTAAATCCGGTTGATTGCGTCCCTAGCTTCATTGCTATTGGCTAGCTCATTCCTAACCGACTCCAGGGATTTGCCGTTTTGTACTTGGTTGGCGTAGGTTCTGAACTCGTTACGGTTAGCATTACGACCTAGTACCTCCCGATAAATCCGATTGATGTCCCTGTACAAGCCATCCTGATTCTGCTTGTTGAGGTTAACGTAGCGGTCAGATTTTTCGTCAGTTCTATCCCAGCAATTTACGGATTTACCATCCTGCCAGCAGGGGTCTTGTGCAGAGGCAGGAGATGTAACTCCTAGAGTGATTAGGATTGCAGTAATTGCTAAAACACTTGATTTCATCTTTACTACCCTATAGAACACTTCAGTCTCTGAAACATCTTTATGAACTCTAGCGGTAGCAACAAGTGCTTACCTTCCTACATCTGGGTTATTCAGTCGGGTAATCGCCAAGCGCTCACCCTCCTTTGTTGCTCTCAAAACACTAGTAGCAGCTAAGAAAACCCTGGTTTGTGTTAGACACCGCTGAGGCATGTACTGAAAGACGCGATCGCACTAGAAAAAGTTTCAGAGACTAGTCCTTGTTGCACTCTGAAGCGTAATGTTGACAATCTACCTGTTAAGCTCAAGCTTGGCATTCTTAAACTAAAAACTATGACCAGAAAAGTTATCCGCACTTCTAACGCACCAGCACCAGTAGGGCCGTACAATCAAGCGATCGCAGCCAGTGGTCAAATGGTTTTTGTTGCTGGTCAAATTCCTCTTGACCCCAGTACCGGGGAGCTTGTTGGTGGCAATGATGTCGTCAAGCAGACTGAGCAGGTGATGGCGAATCTTGAAGCCATACTAGCAGCGGCTGATGCTAAACCTCAGGACGTGGTGAAAACAACGGTATTTCTGGCAGATATGAATGATTTTGCGGCAATGAATGGAGTTTATGCACGATATTTCGACGAAGCATCGGCTCCTGCTCGCGCCTGTGTCCAGGTTTCTCGTTTGCCAAAGGATGTTTTAGTAGAAATTGAATGTATCGCTGTCGTGCCGTAATCTATTTCACTCATACCTCTAGGTCTGTTGACGGCTGGATAGATAGGTGTGTCGTTGCTGCCAGATGCCTTTGAGCCTAGTAAGCGCATCTTCTGCATACCGTTCGGCTTCTTGAAGGATAGCTGACCAAAGAGTGTTAAGGGCTTCTAGGTTTGGGCAGAAGCTAATTAAGGTTCGGCAAGCAGCAATCCACTGTTCTAGTTTGCGGTAACTGACGAAGTAACCCCCTAATCCTTGAATATGCACCCAAAGGACGTTATGCCATTTTTCCCAGTTGAGAATGCGCTCTTGGTTAATTTTTAGGTGCTTGGCGATTTGCCTAAGGGTGATGACGAAGGTTTGGGGGTTGATGCGGTGGCGTGGCGGTTGCATGACTATTGGGGATTGGGGCGGCATTTAGAAAACCCCTCCCCAATCCTCACTAAAGCTCTGGTCCCCGAAACGGGGGTACGGAGGGGTTTCTGATGTTGCTAACTCAACAGATTGATTTGTTCAAGTGTCAGGCTTGCTTATCTTATTCATCGTTGTCAGGAGCAGCGAAGATAATCTCAAACTCAGCCGCTGGTATAAACCGCCGCAAAACTCTCAGATGGTCATCAGCGTCTTGGCGGTTTCGGAAACAGGCGACTGTATAGTGTCGAGCTTCGGGCAAAATACGCACAATCGTCCAAGGGTGAATGCTTTGTTCGCTCAGTAGTTTTACCATTGTTAGAGTCTCCTTGAATGAGGGAGCCAGAAGCCTGCGGGAAGCCTAGGAAACTTAACAGCTGGCTTCTAACTAAAGATTTGTCAGCAAGTGAATTTGTTTGTTTTTAAGAGGGTTGAGCTGTTTATATTAACCCTCAGCTTGTTTTGTGTACGGGGTGCGTTCACTTGATGACAAGCATCATAACACATTTCTGTGTGTTTCTGTGTGCATTTATGTTTATCTGTTGATCGGAAGGGAAAACACACAGGAGTGCCTATGATGGATGACATGGCTAAGGTAACCGTAACCCTCTATATGGACGAGGAAGACAAGGAAGCGCTGCAAAAATTGGCAGATGCTCAAGAGCGCTCTTTGTCCCAGATGGCAGTGCTAATTCTTAAACGAGCGATTAGACAGGCTCAAGAGGCAGGAGAAATCTCGTCTAACAAAGAACCCCCTACCCGCTAAGGACAAGAGATTTGTAGCTGGATGAGTCAGTGCTGAAGGAACTGATAGAGAAGTGGTTAGAAGAAAACGAGAAGCCCTCACCTACGAAAAAGGGTAAGGGCGATTGAGGCTACTGGAAATGTGTGCAAGTTCTCTGTTAACGGCTCCCTCGTGGGTCGAGAGCGTCCCGTAGACCATCGCCCAGAAGGTTGAATGCCAAGACAGTCAGCGTGATAAATAAACCTGGAAACAAGATAGTCCAAGGTTTTGTGAGGGAATAGCCGCCCTTAAAGGCATCAGACAACATTGTTCCC
>DATNPI010000399.1:0-1822 GCA_036703325.1 Coleofasciculaceae cyanobacterium | reverse complement strand
AAGGGTAGCAAGAACAGGATTAAAGCGCCTCGCCCATGTATAAAATTTTTTCCTTTTCCCCCTCCTCTTGTAGGCTACGGTGTACACACAAGTGGATTATGAGCTAGTTTCCACCCCAAAAAGATGGATTCAAATAGCCGGAGTCCGTGAACTAGGGTAGGCATTCCCGGAGGTCTCTGAGAACTATAACCAGACCAACCACCCAGCCGAGCAATCAGCCAAACTGCCCAAGGCAAACAGGCTCTCGGATGGGGGTTTTTCTGCTTTTTTGTATCCCCTTCTAAAGTGTCGGCAAGTTGGGACAAGCATTGCTGTTGGTCAACAGAGAAAGCCAGAGAAGCTGGTAAGTCAGAATTATCCCGTCCTTCGACCATTTGTAGAGTTCGCACGGCAACTCCTAATGCCAGGATGGTGAGTCGTTGAATGGCTGTGACCGACTCTAACTGGGTAGCTTCGATATTTAAACCAGCTTTTTTTAGAGTGGCAAAAAGTTGTTCAATGCGCCATCGCCACCGATACCATTTGATAACTTGTAGTGCTTGCTCTAAACAAACTACTGAGTGAGTAGTGAGTAATCGCCAATGAATCGCTTCTTGCCCAAATGGTGGATTAACTTCCTCGGCTTCGACTGCATTCATCGTGATACTGGGCGGATAACTTTGGGTCTTCAATTGCTCAGGGCGTTGAAGCTGCACAGTTGTACACCGAACATTTAGCAACGCTTCTCTTGCTATTCGACCAATGCGTGGATTGGAGGGTATATTAATTGTATAAGTACCCTGACTAGGCTGTTCTCTTAAGTAGGCGTAAAGCGATTGTGACTTTTCTAACAACCGACGGTCTTGACAAACTCGGACTAATACATGATTGTGTTTGTCAGGTACGGTAGCCAATTCTTCATAGAAGTCACTTTCGCGGTCGCCAATGTGGGTCACGACGCTGGCACCACCGTTAGTGAAGCAGCTTTGGCTACGCTCTGCCGATGCCAACCACTTGTAGGATTCTTTCTTCTCTATCGGCAATTTTCGATATTTCCGTTCATGCTTATCCTGATGAACACCATCTCGACTCCACAGTTGCACTGTGCTTAATCCTAATGGAAAGCCACTTTCGCTATCCAAAACCAGCGTTGGATGAATATAAAAGCCCACATCTGTGTTGTTGCCAACTACTCCTAATTCCAGCGGTTTTAGTCGCCCGGAGTGAGACTGCAAATTTATTTCACTGCTATCACTTACGGCTAATATATGCCGTCCTTCTACTTGCTCTTGGCAATGCTCCGCCAGACTCCGCACTAATTCTGATAATGTCACGTTCTGGTTCTCTAAAAAGCGATAGTACCCCACTTGTTGCGCTCGATTGAGACTGATTTGACGAATGTTTACCGATTGATGTTCGCGCATTGCTTCATACAATGCCGCCCCCTTTTTACCAGCCGAGGGTCTCCAAATGCGGTTCCTTCGGTATGTTTAGCGTGAGTCAGTATGGGATTGTTCACGGTAATTGCTCCTGTTAAATTCTTGGACTAGGAAAACGAAGGACAGTCATGATCTCGTAGCTTGAAACCCTTGATTTTTCAGAAATCACAGTGAGTATCCCAATCGCCCAGAAACCCTTATTATATCATTGACCATCACAAGCTGTCTTTCGTTTTGCTAGTTTATTTTGACTTGTGTGTACACGGTAGCCTCTTGTAGGTGGGGCAGGGGGAGGTGGGAGAGGGGTTGGCGAAAGGGTGAATCAATGTATAGGAAATAACTAGCAACTTACGTTAATAGGACTTACGCCATGAATCATTTTTTACACTATCTGTAGTGGTAAG
>DATNPI010000391.1:0-18434 GCA_036703325.1 Coleofasciculaceae cyanobacterium | reverse complement strand
AATGAAGCATTAACGGAAGGTTAATAGATGGTTATCTTTTTTGAATTCAGTTTTGATAAATTGGAGCAGAAATTTATATAAAGTTAATCAATAAAGTTTTTCTTAATAATTGAATTAACCTATTAGTTCTGAAATTGTAGCTGGCTCAAGAGCGGATGTAGGATGAGGCAGTAAGCAAAGCCATGTTCGAAGGACTTATCGCGCCTTGATGATTTTGCCTGATACAGAGCCGCATCCGCTGAAGCAATTAGTATTGCTGGTAATGTCCCTGGCGTCGGCAGCGTGAATTGCACCAGGAATTGGTGTGCTGGGTAAAACTCCCACAAATTCTTCGCCTCGAAATCATCCCGGCAAATTTACCTGGCTGTGTCAGAATGACTTCCGGTAGCAGTGGATTACTTTTGAATGTCTACGTAACTTCCACACCCAGATGAGAAACTTAAACTTGAAAATCTTAGAGTGGCAGGTCTTTGAGCATTGACTCCAAACTCACATTGAGTGTAAATCCGTTTTCCACGAGTCACCTACTGCCGGAAAAGACAGCAATTATGCAAGATTTGGCTACTAACTCTAGATTACCATTTTCACCAGATAAGGGGTGTGGCCCTTAATACAATCGGTGACAAGTTCTGTGTTGACGATGATTATTGATACCATTCCTATTTTTGTCGAGTACAGATTCAACACCTCCATCCCTCAGAAAAGAAAGTCTCTCCTTTATTTTCCCTCCCTGATACAGGAGTCTACATAGGTAAGGGGGAGCAAGAACAGTAGCTGTAGCAAGCATTTGGAGAAACGATAGGAGCAACACTGTCGCAACTTTTTGCCAATCATCCGTGTCAAGGGATGTATGAATCGGATTAAAAGTAGTATTGTTCTTTTTCGATAGAATGACGCTTGCTAGGTCATTTAGCTAAAACTACCATCAGAAGCGCGAATCGCATGAATCAGCTGAACAACGCCTTCACCCTTTTCTTGAGTTTGCTGGTCGAGGCAATACCATTTTTGCTGTTGGGGGTTTTGCTCTCTAGCTTGCTGCTATTTTTTGTCGATGAGCGCAAGCTAATCGCTGTCATGCCTCGAAACCCATTACTAGGTGCATTGCTGGGCAGTTGTGCAGGCTTTTTATTTCCGGTGTGTGAGTGTGGTAACGTGCCTGTAGCACGGCGTCTGTTGCTTCAAGGGGCACCAACACCGGTAGCAATTGGGTTTTTACTGGCAGCGCCGACGATTAATCCGATAGTGATTTGGTCAACTTGGATAGCGTTTCGAGACCAGCCAGAAATCGTGGTGTTGCGCGTGTTGTTTTCCTTAGGCATTGCTATCTTCATCGGCTGTGTCTTTAGCGTTCAGGCAGACTTGCGCCCACTGCTGCAACCATCGGCAAGTCGGTCTATGCGAGTCCCAGTGGGGGGTGAAGGAGCAGGCGTTAAACCGACTCGTTACCCAAAAGATGAAACACCAACGCTTCTGCAATCTGGTTCGTTTTTATTGGGTGAACCGGGAGGTCCCGTGCGGATGGATACGACTGTTTTACAGGCATCGTTACTTGCTGCCAAACCAACTAAACCGTTGTCTGACCGCCTGCTTCTGTGCTTAGAAAATATGGTGCAGGAGTTGCGGGAGTTGGGAGGCGTCCTGGTTTTGGGAAGTGCCCTTGCAGCAGTGATTCAAGTCGCCGTGCCTCGTGAAATCATTCTCAGTTTAGGTCAGGGACCGGTCACGTCAATTGTGGCGATGATGATATTAGGGGGGGTGGTGTCAATTTGTTCAACAGTGGATTCATTCTTTGCCCTCGCCTTTGCCTCAACTTTCACCAGTGGCTCTTTGTTAGCATTTCTGGTGTTCGGTCCGATGATTGACCTCAAAGCGCTCGGCTTGATGTTATCGATATTTAAAGGGAGAGCAATAATTTACTTGTTTGCCCTGGCTACACAGTTAACATTTTTGTTGACTTTGTTTGTTAATTTGCACATTAGTTAGTTGTTAGTTGTTTACCAATAACCAATAACTAATAACCCATACCCAATGCTTATGACTACAATTCAAAACTCAGGACGACCACGAAGGCAGCGCCCATTCCTTCAGAACTTTTTCCTACCCCTTTTGGATATATTCGCCCTAGCAGCTTGGGGCATTTTGATGTTGGTCTACTGGCAGCAAAATAAGTTAAGTTTACTTATTCATAGGAATTACTTTGGGCTGGTTGTTGCCACAGGTATTGCTTTGTTAATGCTTGCCGCTTTAAGGCTGTTCCAGCTACTCAATCAGCTGCGTCAACGGGCATCGGGGAAACCAGTTACTATGCCAGTGGCTCAACACATCAGCTTGTTTCCTCCTGGTTGGAGTAGTGCTTTACTACTGACCACAGCAATTCTGGGGTTAGTGGTGACGCCGAAGGTATTTGCCAGCCAGACAGCAATCCAGCGCGGCATCACCGATTCTGTGACGATGACGCGATCGCGACCCCAAGCCTTTGGCAATTCCAGCAACTCGGAGGGGGGTTCGTTGAGCAAGCCTGAGGAGCGATCGCTTATTGATTGGATACGAACACTCAATGTTTATCCTGAACCCGACGCCTACACGGGCCAGCCGGTGAAAGTACAAGGCTTTGTTGTCTATCCACCAGATTTACCATCACAATACCTGTTAATATCGCGCTTTGTGATTACCTGCTGTG
The DNA here is from genome assembly GCA_036703325.1 of Coleofasciculaceae cyanobacterium. Classification (GTDB taxonomy): domain Bacteria; phylum Cyanobacteriota; class Cyanobacteriia; order Cyanobacteriales; family Coleofasciculaceae; genus DATNPI01. The sequence goes on along the minus strand of DATNPI010000391.1, from coordinate 15,754 downwards.
CTGCTGACGCCTATCCGGTTGGTTTACCGGTGAAACTTGCTAATGAAGACCGCAAAGCCTATCCGGCTGATACCTGGTTAGAAATTCGAGGCAAGATGATCACCGAAACTCTAGAGAAAAAACGTCAGCTGGTCATCGAGGCAACTCCTCCCCTCAAAAAAATTCCTGCACCAGTAAATCCCTACGATTATTAATGTGTTAATTTCCGACTTCTTTTTATCTGAGTCTTTTGCAAGCGATCGCCCAAATCCTAGAATCGTAGACTACTACTAAGCGCAACAAAATGAGCAAACATGACACTAGATAAAGAAAAAACCAGGCGCAGCATTGCGCATAGTTTCTACAATGCATAGCTTCTACCAAGAAATAAATCAGCCAGACGCCCAAATCGACCTGGCGAAAGCAGCACTTTATATCGCCCAAGAAGAATACCCCGACCTTGACACGGCAGCATACCTCAATGCTCTTGACGTTATGGCTACTGAGGTAGAGGAGCGCTTGCCAGTCGAACGTTATCCACTGCGGGTTATCCAGAGTCTCAACCGATACCTTTACGATGACCTGGGTTACACCGGCAACACCAATGATTACTACGATCCTCGAAATAGCTTCCTCAATGAAGTCATTGATCGGCGCACTGGCATTCCTATTACCATCTCCCTCATCTACCTGGAAATTGCGCGACGCATTGATTTCCCGATGGTTGGGATCAATATGCCTGGGCATTTCCTAATTCGCCCAGAGTTTGAGGACACCGGGATTTTTGTCGATGCCTTCAACCGAGGTGAGATTTTGTTTGACTCCGATTGTGAGGAACGACTCGCCCAAATTTACGGGCGTCCAGTGCAACTGCAACCAGATTTCACGGAACCAGTGAGTCATCGGCAACTGTTGGCACGGATGCTGACGAATCTCAAATTTATTTACCTCAACCGCAAAGACTTGCCGAAAGCGCTGACTGTGGTTGAACGGATTTTGCTTTTGTTTCCCGATGCGCCGATGGAATTACGCGATCGCGGGCTACTTTACTACCAAATGGGATACAAGTCTAAGGCATCGCAGGATTTAGAAATTTACTTGGCAATGCTTCCTAACGCGGAAGATGCTAGTGTAATTCGCCAATTACTTGAGCAATTGCGTCGCGAGGCTTAGGAAGTCAGGAGTCAGGAGTCAGGAGTTAGTAGAGAAGATGAGTTTCAGGTTCTCCCTTCTGGATTCTGTCTCCTGTATTGTGACTCCTCACTTCATCGCTTGATACGTCTCCTCTGCCACTCGTTTGAGGCGTCTGAGTTGAGCTTTCATGTCGCTTTGTGTCCAACTAGCGGCAAAGGTGTTGAAACCCCAGCTGACTAAGGGGTTGGGAATTTTAAATTCAAAACGGTTGAGCAGACGTGTGCCTTTTTCAAAGGGCTGACACTCCCAGCGATCGCGTCCTTGGAAAAACCCCTTGAACTCCCAGACAACTAAACCTGGTTCCCGTGCCACGACGACACTGTTGAGGGTAGGGTGCACTAGGGGAATTTGAATCACAAAGCGACTGCGACTCCCGATATCAGTACTCCACTGACCCACTGGTTCACAACGTAGAACAGGATTCAGCCAACGGTGCATCAAAGTCTGGTCAGTGATACAGCGCTCGACGACAGTGGCGCTGGCATTGATTTGGATCGATTGTTCAAAAACTTGAGCGTTTGACATTGAAAAAAAATTCAACAGGGTATCTATGACTGGTATTGTTGCTCTTGTTAATACCGTGCCACCTAGCAGCGTCACCGGAAACAAAGGAGGCGTTTAGGGCTAAAAATCGGCAAATCCTTGATTCTTGTGGCTTAATTATCCATAAGGGTAGAGGTGAAGCCACAATTTAAAGTTTAAGGTTGTCCCTGAATATCTCAGGCTGTTAATCTTAAATTCTCTGCATCTCCTGTAACAAAGGCACTGATTGATAAAAAGGATAAATCATCAATCATGCCCAGTACGGTAGTCACAAGTTCCGTATTGAAGCCTTGTGAAATTTGAGAATAACTCAAGAAGGAAGACCATGAAGGAAATTGGGGAAAGTATTGTCCAAATTGTGGGACTGGGTGTGCCGATCCGGGTACATCCAATATTGGCGCAGGCACAGCCTACACGCGTGACACCGACTGCACCAGGGCCAATCGAGACTGGAACAGACTATTTTCAGGGAATTTACCAAAATCTCAGCGCGTTTGTTCCTAATTTACTAGGGGCGATCGCAATCCTGTTGATCGGCATTATCATCGCCTCGATTGCTTCTGCTGTTACAAAAGGTCTGCTCCAGCGCACCAGACTCGATAATAAAATTGCTGAGTGGGTCACGGGTCGCCAAGGAGAAGCGGATGCTCCGCAAGTTGAGCAATGGGTATCTGGCGCAGTTTACTGGATCATCATTGCCTTCACGGTGGTGGCTGTTCTAAACAGCCTAAACCTCCAAACCGTTTCTCAACCGATCAATGGTTTTCTCAACCAAATCCTTAGCTTCTTGCCCAAGCTCCTCGGTGCAGCGATCCTCTTGGGTGTTGCCTGGATACTTGCAACGCTCGTCAAGCTAGTGGCGACGCGGGCGCTGAGGTTATTGCGTTTGGATGAGCGTTTAGGTCAGCAAGTGGCCAGCCCTCCAGCTAGGCCAGGGGAAACACCGCCGCCCCGAAGTAACGATTTCTCGCTCGCCGAAACGATTGGTACGGCGCTGTACTGGTTCATTTTTCTACTGTTCCTGCCATCAATTTTAAGCACCCTAGGTTTAGCGGGAACCCTGCTACCGGTGCAGCAGCTCCTCAATGATATTTTGGGGATTCTACCGAATATTTTGGCAGCGATTGTGATTGCTGCTGCCGGCTGGCTGGTTGCTCAAGTTGTGCGTCGCATTGTCACTAATTTGCTAGCGGCAGCAGGCGCTGACCAGTTAGGTGCCCGGTTTGGACTGCGGGCGACACCTGGTGGCCAGTCCCTCTCCTGGATTCTGGGAACGGTTGTTTATGTACTGATTCTGATTCCCACGGCGATCGCTGCCCTGAATGCGCTACAGATTGACGCAATCTCAGCGCCTGCGATCGCGATGCTGAACCAGATTCTGAACGCTATTCCTAAAATCTTTACAGCGGCGTTAATTCTGGTCGTTGCTTATGTATTAGGGCGATTTGTCAGTGAGCTAGTGACAAATATCCTGACGAGCATAGGCTTCAACAATATTTTCCAGTGGTTAGGTTTGCCCACACCCCGCACCACTGCAAGGACGCCAGTTACCCCGAGAGACGACGAATTCGGGCTACCAACGACACCACCCTCCTCGACTGGTTCAGGGACAGTACTACAGCCTTCAACTGTGCCCACACGGACACCGTCAGAACTGGTGGGAATTATTGTGCTAGTCGGCATCATGCTGTTTGCTACTGTAGCGGCAACCAACGTCTTACAGATTGAAGCGTTGACAGCAATTGTCAGTGGTATCGTTGTCGTCTCTGGTCGGATTCTCGCAGGGTTAGTCGTATTTGCGGTTGGTCTGTGGCTGGCAAATCTTGCGTTTAACTTAATTACCAGTTCCGGCTCTCGCCAATCAAGAATCCTGGGACAGACCGCTCGGATTGCGATCATTGCCTTGGTTTCAGCGATGGCGCTGCAACAAATGGGCATTGCCAGCGACATTGTTAACTTAGCCTTTGGGCTGCTCTTAGGCGCAATTGCGGTGGCGATCGCTCTTGCCTTTGGTTTAGGCGCTCGCGATATTGCTGCTGGTCAAGTTCGGGAATGGCTGAATTCTTTCAAGGAAGACAGACCACCTGATAAGTATTAAATAAATCAGGGGGAGAGTGGGTGACTTGACAAATTACAATCACGACTTATTCACTCTTCCCACTTTACGAGCATGCTTTAAAGTTATGTGCTGCTACGGCGTTTTCAGAGGCGATCGCCCTCCACCAAGTTTCGCTCCCAATTCTCCTTTAATACGGTTGAGAATTGAGGTTTCATCCATCGAGGAGAGAATACGACTCACAACAGCTTTTGGCCCGTCTGGGCCCCAAGACGCCCCATGTGCCAAATAAAACTTTGTAACTTGTCCGATTGCATAAGTAGAGACACCAGCAACGCTCGCTTGGGTGACTGCCACAGAAAGATAAGGAGCTAGGGACACCCCACCAGTTGCCGGTGCCGAAATACCCAACAAACCTTTGAGAGAACTCAGTCCTAGAGTTGCCAAAAGTTCGCTAGCCGTGAGTCCTCCCATGCTAATCGCGATTTTTTGTAGTAACCCGATCGCTCCCTGCTGTGTCATAGAAATACCGTAGAGGCGGGATAGGGTCAGAATCATCACTACATCAATTACGGTGGCCGTGAGGAGGTCTACGACAGTGATGGGATTGAGAGCGATCGCAACTGCCTTAGTTATTACCGCTTTCCAGATAATCTGATTCGCACTCTCCTCGCGAATCGTCATTTTCCGTTGCACCAGTTGCTCATTCACCTCATCGGCATAGAGCATTGTGTTGAGGGCAATCAGAGATTTGCCTTCCCGATGCAAAATCTCCAGAATTTTTAGTTTCAACTCTTCAATCTGTGGTTTCCCAGGATGGCGCTGTATCCCCATACTGCCATCGGCACGTCGCACCGCCCTAGCAACCATTGGTGAAGCGGCAACCATGACAATTTCGTCTGGTGAAAGCAGCTCCTTGACTCGCTCATCCCGAATTTTACGGTAAATCGCCATTCGATCAGCTTCGGGATACTGGTCAATTTTGTTGAACACCAGCAACATGGGTTTGCCCACCTCCCGGAGTTGGGAGAGAGCCTCATATTCCACCTTGGTCATGTCACCAGCGATCATAAACAAAATCAGGTCTACCTGTTTAGCAACCTGACATGCCAAGGCTTCGCGAGTCTCACCGTCTACTTCATCAATTCCCGGAGTGTCAATTAGCTGAATCTGGGAATTGCCAATACTGGGTAGGGTAACTCGCAGGATGTCTTGATTACTATCCCCTACCGTTTCCTGACGAAGGTGCCAACTCGCTATTTGCATACCGCGAGTAACGCCGTGCAACGCCCCTGTTTCAAACACGGGTTGACCTAATAGGGCATTAAGAACCGAAGATTTACCCCGTCCCACCATGCCAAACGCAGCAATCTGCACACAAGTATGTTCTAGCTTGTGTAGCATCGCGGTTAAGTCTTCAATTTCAGACTCTAAACCCGCTTGCTCTTGGGGCGTCAGGTCGAGATTGGTCACCAAGCCTCGCAGCGCGTCTTGTGCTTGTTTGTAATTCAGTTCTGCCTGAATTTCTTCAAAGCTGAAAATCGCGCTGTCTAAGTCCTGCTCCGAACCAGGAGAATTTAGTGAGTCAGACTCAGGCAAAGAATTTGTCAAAATCACACCTCCTACCACTAGGCTTTTGGTGAGCTAAGCAGTTGCAAATACTACGTGACTATCCCTTTCATCCTAGTCACTACTGAGCTTCCCTAGCTCTGGCTCAGGGTTAGCATAACCGCACAGAAGAAGCGATCGCTTCTTCTCTTGCTGAGTAGACCAATAGGGCAATCGATAACGCGGCACCTCCCTCTTTGTCTCTCACCGCTTCTCTCACTCATCTCCCTTGAGGTAGTCAAAGACTTCTGCCAAGTACTTACAATTTTCCTAACCGTCTCCACAACAGCGGACACTTTGCACTTGCCGATAGGGTCTTAAAACCAGAGCGTACACTTTGGCTCTTAAGGAGTAAATAAAACCAATCTTTTAACGTAGCATCTCCCTAAAAGAAATACATCGTTTCTTTACAAAATTCTTATAAAATCATCCTGAGAAAAGGCAATACCAAACGAATAGTAGTAAGTAGAAGAACTGAGAAGCACTCTGATGTCCTCAGTCGCGCTGAAAAATTGCAGGAACAGGATGAAATCCAAATTATTGATTGTAAGCCTGACCTTACCTATGTTGATAATCGGGGTAGGTCAAAATTTAGCGAGTCTTAAGGTCGTAAAGCAAGGAAATTTCCAGTATTCCCGACCACCCGCCGAACTGTCTCAGGCTACACTCGATAAACCCACAACGGCACCATTTTACCTGGCAGCCAGGGATGAACAAAAAAAGGAGTGCAAGTGGGTAGGGATATGTGATAAGTGATGGGGCATCTCTATTTTCTGCAAGGAGCTTTTCGATCGCACAGCGAGACACCGTAAAGTTCTTCATCGAAAAGTCAGGCGCGATCGCGCTACCAGAGTTGAACTATTCGACTCCAGAAGCGTCACAGGAGAGCAGTGAGCAGGGTGCGTTAGCAGTAAAGCAGGACGCCAATCGCGTTCTTAAACTGAAATAACGAAGGAAGATGACTGCCAATGGGACTCAATCTATCAAGATTTTATAGAGCCTGTAATCCCAGCAAGCCCCTCATAGTTGGGGAGGTCGAAGACCGGCAGTACTATATTGATTTTTCCTCAGTCAGAGGGAGCAAAATCATTGAGTCACTGAAGCGAACGATCACACTCATTTCACCAGATGAGCCGACTTGCCAGCTATTTACGGGGCATATCGGCTGTGGAAAATCTACAGAGTTGCTCAGACTCAAATCCGAGTTAGAGCAAGACGGATTCCATGTTGTTTATTTTGAGTCTTCTCAAGACCTAGACATGGCTGACGTTGATATTACAGATATTTTGTTAAGCGTCGCCCGCCAGGTCAGTGAGAGTCTCGAAGCCATTAAAATCCGGCTCAAGCCTAGCTACTTTACAAATCTCTTTGGCGAGATTGTAGATTTTCTGCAAACACCAATCGAACTTGAAACCGAAGCAGAACTCTCAGTTGGGATTGGCAAAATCACGGCTAAAACGAAAGAAAGTCCAAAGCTTCGACGGCGGTTGAGGGAGTATTTAGAACCTCGCACCGCCGGGATTTTGGAATCACTCAATAAAGAACTACTAGAACGTGCAACCACGGAACTAAAGCGACGTGGCAAAGCTGGACTGGTGGTAATTGTCGATAATCTGGATCGGGTAGATATTCGCCCCCTACCCTCTGGGCGTACTCAGCCAGAGTATTTGTTTATTGACCGAGGTGAGCAATTGAGAAGACTCAATTGCCACGTCGTCTATACGATTCCGCTGTCGTTGATTTTCTCGAATGATTGCGAAACCCTGAGAAATCGCTTGGGCGGCGGGTTAACCCCCACAATCTTGCCAATGGTGCCGATACGACAGCGGGATGGCAAGGAATTTCAGGAGGGTATGGATCTGCTGCGGCGGATGGTGATGGTGAGAGCCTTCCCCAGCGACATACTCGAAAAACAGCTAGAGTTGACAAGCGTGGTGTTTGATACTCCTGAAACGTTAGATCGCTTATGCCGCGTCAGCGGTGGTCATGTACGGAACTTACTGGGGTTGCTGTTTGATTGTCTCAGACAAGATAATCCACCCATCTCTCGTGAGTGTTTAGAACGTGTAATTCGAGCACGCCGCGATTACTTGACCTCCAGTATCGATGATCAGGAGTGGGAGTTGCTGTTTCAGGTGGTGCAGCATCAAACTGTAAAAGGAGACGCCGAATACCAAACCCTGTTGCGAAGCATGTTTGTCTTTGAATACCGCGATCGCGATGGGTGTTGGTATGGTATCAATCCGGCTTTAGAAGAGACGCAGAAATTTCAATCATGGTTGAAACACAGCGACCAGAGGATGTTGCCGTATATAACGAGCGCTCCTTAAAAGCTCTCGATCGGGCGATCGCACTTTCACAAGGGGAATTTTCCCTTGTGTTAGTGTACTGCAACTATAAACGCCTACAAAAGCGAATGTTGCAGCAACTGCGAGTACTCTCTAAGGGGCGATACGAAATTCGCGAGTTAGAACTCCCCTCATCGGCAACAACTCTTTACACAACCATCCAAGCTTATAGTCACGGTAAGCTGTGCCACTCCAAGAAACCCCATCCCGCCCTGCTGATTTTTGGTCTAGAGTCTGTAGTCGCTCTCGATGACCTATTGACTTCCAGTAATCAGGTGCGGGATGAGTTTCGCAAACGGATGCCCTTCCCTCTGGTGGTGTGGGTGAATGATGAGGTGCAGCAAAAGCTGTTGCGGTTTGCGCCAGATTTCGCCAGTTGGGCCGCCACACCAATTAAGTTTGAAATCGCTACCAGCGAGTTAATCGATTTCCTACGGCAAAAGGCGGACTGCCTATTCTCTAGCGTGTTGAGTGACGGTAGCGGTAGATACGCACCCTGGCGCGTTTGTCTGAACCAGAGTACTCTAAATCTGGCAACAGATTGCCGCAATCGTTTGGAACTCGATTCCGCCCTAAGGGATTTGCAAAATCGAGGCCAAGTAATCGAGCCAGACCTAGATGCCAGCTTACTATTTGTATTCGGTCAATATGACTATGCCAGCGACTTTATTGATTCTGCTGTCACCCGTTATCAAAAAAGTCTAAGGTATTGGCGAGCGAGCAACAATCTGGAGCGACAGGGAGTCCTCTTGTTTTATATAGGCTTGTGTTATTGTCGCCATGCTGACTTGCATCTGGCTCAAAGACGCCGCAACTTAGAGGAAGCCTGGCCTTATCTTCAGCAGTGTGTTGAGGTCTTTAAAGAAGCAGGGCGTCAAGATTTGGTGGCTCAGTTTATCACTCAGCTTGCCGAGGTACTGCAACGCTTGGAAGCATGGGAAGTTTTACAGGGTGTGGGTCAAACAGCCCTGGCTTTACATCAAAACTATGGCTCCAGTGTGCAACTTGCTCAGGATTACGGCTTTCTAGCGGAGGTGGCGCTGAAGCAGTCAAGGTGGGCAGACGCTAGCAAGCACGCTCAACAAGCCCTCTCAATCTTAGCGGAAGTCTCAAGCAAGCCAATCCAGCATCAGGGCTTACATCGATTTTTGTTAGCTCAGTTGTATCAATTATTTTTAGTAAAATCGCAGCGAGAGCAGGGTCTATTGCCAGAGGCTGAGGGGCAGCTAGAAACAGCAAGCCTTGGGTTGAAATATGCGATCGAGTCAAGTGATCATCGCTTTGAGCCACAGCGTTACCTTCATTTATTAGAAGGATTGCGATCGCTTTACTTTGAGGAAGGCCGGTACTTAGAAGCGTTTCGGATTAAGCAGGAACAACGTTCGATTGAGCAACTGTATGGCTTCCGAGCATTTATCGGTGCAGCGCGTTTGCAGCCACAGCGACCGATTACTAACCCAACAATGGCACCGATTGAGCAGCAAGAGATTGTTGCTCAGGAAATTGCGGCTTCTGGGCGTCAGCAAGATATTAACCGGTTAATTGAACGGATGAGTCGCGCTGACCACAAACTGACGGTCATTCATGGTCAGTCAGGGGTGGGAAAAAGTTCGATTGTCTCTGCGGGATTAGTACCGGCGCTCAAGAACAGAGCGCTTGGCGATCGCATTGCCTTGCCAGTTGTGGTGCAAGTTTACACAGATTGGGTCAGGGAACTTGGGAAAGTTTTGACCCAAGCCCTAGAAGCTTTTAGCGGTAACGACAGTGAAGAACCGATTTATCAAGGCTTCAACCAAATCCAAACTCCTCAAGAGAAAATCCAAAAGATTCTTGAGCAGTTACGACATAACTCTGAACATAACTTGTTAACTGTTTTAATTTTTGACCAATTTGAAGAATTTTTCTTTACTTCTAATCATTACTCTCAGAAACTGCTATTCTATCAGTTTCTGAAAAGTTGTTTAAATTTGTCTTTTGTTAAAGTAATTCTCTCTATTCGAGAAGATTATCTTCATTACTTATTAGAAATAGAAGAATTTAACTTAGAAGTAATTGAAAACAATGTTCTTGACAAAAAAGTCCGTTATGCTTTAGGAAATTTTTCATTAGAAGATGCCCATTCAGTCATCCAAAGCCTAACCGCTAGGGCACATTTTTATTTAGAGCCGGCTTTGATTGATGAACTAGTGAGGGATTTAGCGGACGGCGTGGGAGCGGTTCGTCCCATTGAGCTGCAAGTGGTGGGAGCGCAACTCCAAGCAGAGAACATCACAACGTTGGCTCAGTATAAGGAGTCCGGCCCTAAGCAAAGATTGGTCGAGCGATTTTTAGAAAAAGCAATAAAAGACTGCGGGCCGGAAAATGAACACGCCGCTTGGCTAGTCTTGTACTTACTCACCGATGAAAATAACAACCGTCCCCTTAAGACTCGTGCGGAATTAGCAGCGGAGTCAACAATAGAATCCGAGAAACTAGATTTAATCTTAGAGATATTAGAGAAATCTGGATTAGTATTTCTGTTACCGGAAGTCCCGACCAACCGCTATCAATTGGTTCACGATTATCTGGTAGAGTTTATTCGCCAAAAAGAGCAAATGAGCCTCCAGACGGAATTAGAAGAGTTACGCAGGAAAGATAAACTCAGTCAGGACAAAATTGAGCAACTTCGCGCCGAACTTAGAGAAAAAGAGCTACGAACAAAACTGGCGCAAGCCACAGCGCAGCAAAGGAGTGCCGAAGAAAAGCTCAACCAAGTTCTCACACAAAGCCTGCGAAGAGCACGTTTAGTAGGAATGACGCTTTTCACAGTTACCGTTGTCGCGGCGGGGCTTGGGCTGCGGGCTGCGATCGGTGAAAGCAATGCCCGACTCAGCGATTTGAGTACTTCCTCAGAAGCTTTAGTTGCCTCCAACAGACAATTTGATGCGCTACTCAAAAGTTTAAGGGCAGGCAGACAACTCAAACAGACCATAGGAGTAACCGCTGATACTCAGATACGGGTAGTAACGGCACTGCAACAGACCGTTTATGCCGTCAGAGAACGCAACCGTTTAGAGGGTCATACAGATTGGGTTAGTAGCGTCAGTTTTAGCCCAAACGGTCAGATGATTGCCTCGGCTAGTAAAGATAACACCATCAAAATCTGGAAAGCTAACGGCACATTACTCAAAAACCTACCCGGTCATACTGCTGGAGTTTATAGTGTCAGTTGGAGTCCCGACGGCAAGATGATTGCTTCTGCCACTGAAGACAACACCGTGAACCTCTGGACAAGTGACGGTGTCCTGCTTGAAAGCCTACAAGGTCATACGGCTCCAGTCTATAGTGTCAGTTTCAGCCCGGACGGAAAGACCATTGCTTCTGCTAGCTGGGACAACACCGTGAAACTCTGGAGAACTAATGGTGTCTTGCTCAAAACTCTAAAGGGACATACAGATCGGGTTTTGGGGGTAAGTTTCAGCCCAGACGGTCAGCTGATTGCCTCGGCAAGTAAAGATAAGACCATTAGACTCTGGCGTCGTGATGGTAAATTCCTCAAAAGCTGGAAGGCACATAATGCTCCAGTTATGAGTGTGAGTTTCAGCCCAGATAGCCAGATGATTGCCTCAGGGAGTGCGGACAACACCGTCAAAGTTTGGCGTCGTAATGGTGTCTCCTTGAGAACCTTACAGGGGCATAGTAATTGGGTACTCAATGTTACTTTCAGTCCAGATAGTCAGATGATTGCCTCAGGGAGTGCAGACAACACTGTCAAAGTTTGGCGTTCTGACGGCGGATTGGTGGAAACCCTAAAAGGGCATGGAAATTGGGTTCAAGGTGTGAGTTTCAGCCCCGACGGTCAGACAATAGCCAGTGCCAGCGCCGACAATACGATTAAACTGTGGTATCGCGACAGCCGCTTGCTCAAAGCTCTCAAGGGGCATAGAGACCCAGTTAGTAGTATCAGTTTCAGTCCCGACGGCAAGATAATTGCCACTGCCAGTTGGGATAAGACTGTGAAGCTTTGGGATCGAAAGCGGACGTTGTTGGCAATTCTTAAGGGACATACTCAACCAGTCAGTGGTGTTGTTTTCAGCCCTGATAATCAGACTCTTGCTACTGCCAGCTGGGACAAAACGATTAAACTCTGGAAACCCGATGGCACCTTGCTGAAAACCTTGAAGGGACATAAGGATCGAGTCACTAGTGTGAGTTTTAGCCCTGACGGCAAGTTAATTGCTTCTGCCAGTGAAGACAAAATGGTGAAACTCTGGACAACTGACGGCACGTTGCAGACAACCTTATCAGACCATAGTGCTGAGGTTTGGGGCGCGAGTTTCAGTCCAGATGGTGAATTGATTGCTTCTGTCAGTGAAGACAAAACGGTGAAGCTTTGGAGGAGAGACGGCAAGTTGCTCACCACTTTGGAAGGGCATAATGGTTCGGTGAATTGGGTTACGTTTAGCCCTAATGGCAAATTGATTGCCTCTGCCAGTAGTGACGCAACCGTGAATCTCTGGAGTCGGGAAGGGAAGTTGCTTTCCACTTTGAAGGGTCATAATGGTTTGGTCAATTGGGTGACTTTCAGCCCCGATGGTAAGTTGATTGCCTCTGCCAGCGCCGACAAAACGGTGAACCTCTGGAACAAAGATGGCAATTTGATTAAAACATTGGAGGGTCACAGCGATGATGTCTTTGGAGTGAGTTTTAGCCCAGATGGTAAGTTACTAGCCTCCGCTAGTAAAGATGCAACAGTGATTCTGTGGAATTTGGATTTAGATGATTTGCTAGAGCGGGGTTGCAGTTGGTTACAGGATTATTTAAGTAATTCAAATCGTCGGAGCGAGAGCGTTATGAGTCCTTCTGACTCTCGCGCTTTATGTCCTGAGATTCGGACGCCGAGTAATTAATAGTAGAGATGTTCCAGGTAGGACGCTTCTTTAATCGCTCAAAGCCTGTTCCGGAATCTGTAGAACAGCTGCGGTAAAGAAAAAGAATAGGAATAAGCTCTATGAAGGGGGAACTAATGACACTAAATTTTCGTAGATTTTTTAAGGCAGCTAATCCGAGCCGAACCCTTGATATGGGGAAAGCAGAAGATCGGCAGTATTATATCGATTTTTCCTCTGTGCGGGGCGGCAAGATTATTGAAGAACTGCGGCGCACCATTATCCTCGCGGATGAGCGGACTTGCCAGTTGTTTACTGGACATATTGGCTGCGGCAAATCTACAGAGTTGTTGCGGCTCAAAGCTGAGTTAGAACAGCAAGGCTTTCACGTTGTCTATTTTGAGTCCTCTCAAGACTTGGACATGGCGGATGTGGATATCAGCGATATCTTGTTGGCGATCGCGCGTCAGGTGAGTAAAAGTCTGGAGGAGAGTAAAATCAATGTGCAACCCACAGGCTTCAAACAGTTATTACAAGGCGCAGCCAGGGTTTTGAACGCAGAGGTTAAGGGTGTTAAAGTCAAAGTGCCTGAAGTCGGCGATTTTGGTACTACTTCAAAAGAAGGAGGAGAATTTTCTCTGGCTTTTGGGATTGGCGAAATCACGGCTAAAGCTAAGGATAGTCAGGACATTCGCTCTCTGTTGCGGCAATATCTAGAGCCGCGAGTCAATGGGATTTTAGAAGCGATTAATAAAGAACTACTCGAACCAGCAACACAGCAGCTACAGCAGCAAGGCAAAGAAGGCCTGGTGGTGATTGTCGATAACCTCGACCGGGTAGACAATAAAGAGAAGACATCGGGACGAACTCAACCCGAATATTTGTTTGTAGACCGGGGAGAGCAGTTGAATAAACTAAACTGCCATGTGGTCTACACTATTCCCTTAGTTTTGGCTTTCTCGAATGATCTGGGCCCACTGACCAATCGGTTTGGAATTGACCCCAAGATGTTGCCGATGGTGCGGGTAAAGCGGCATGACGGAACGAACTGTGCCGATGGAATTGCCTCATTGCGACAGATGGTGCTAGCTAGAGCTTTCCCCGACATTGATGCCGAACAGCGGCTCAGTTTAATCCCAGAGGTATTTGATTCTTCGGAAACTTTGGATCGCCTATGTCTAGTGAGTGGCGGTCATGTACGCAATTTACTGGTATTATTATATCGTTGTCTCCAAAAGGACGACCCACCGATTTCCCATGACTGCTTAGAAAGTGTGATTAGTCAACGACGGAATGAACTAAGTTTGGCAATTACACCAGACGAATGGGAATTACTGCGGCAAGTGGCGCAACAGAAAACGGTGAGAGGTGAGGATGGATACCAGACCCTGTTGCGTAGTCTGTTTGTGTTCGAATATCGCGATCGCGAGGCCTACTGGTTTGATATCAACCCCGTACTAGCCGAAGCGAAGGAGTTGCAGGGATGAGTAGCCGACATCAAGCCGAAGAGATTGCTATAAGCAACGAAAACTCATTGAAGACTTTGGTTCGGGCAGTTACTAGGTCTGAGGGTGATTTTTCACTAATTTTGGCACGATGCAACTCTAGAACACTACAAAAGCGGATCGCGAGGCAACTAAAGGAGCAATGTAGTTTTGAAATTCGAGAGCTTGACCTAAAGCAATCGGTCAAAACACTCTATAGTACTATTGCTCAGGAAGTCGGTTACGATCACCCAAGGGCATTGATGGTGTTTAGTTTGGAGTCAGTGAGTGCCCTCGATCAAGTACTGATTGCTACCAATCAAGTACGGGAAGAATTTCGTAATTTCGCCTGTCCGTTAGTTTTGTGGGTTACTGATCAGGTTTTGCAAAAGTTGATTCGGTTGGTGCCTGATTTCGAGAATTGGGCAACAAGCGTAGAGTTTGCGAGAGTGGCTGATGAGTCTCCACGCCGTACTGAACTGAAGTCAGTAGCCTGAAGCAGAATCAATCTATGCAAGGATTGTAGATTTTGGATTGTCCTCATCCCGTATGCACCAAGTAATATAGCGGCTCTCAGTGACATTCACCACACCTTAAGGGCAAGGGTATTATCCATTGGTGTCAACTTAACGTTAGCTGGGCGGTTGAAACCGCAGCTATACAACCAAAACCCGCCTGCGCGGGTTCGATGAACCTTGATTTTCCGTTAGTGGAACGCAGACGGACTTGATTTTTAGAGCCGCTTGCTTCCATTCGCTAGGGCTTAAGCTGACACGCATGGATAATATCGTGCCCCTACATAAAACACTTCCCTTTACATAGCCATTATTAAATTTTCTCCCCTTCTCCCTCTCCCCCTCAGACTTAACGATGACTACCTAATTGGAAGTGATATTAATCCCAAGTCTGCAACTCACCAATCCAGTTGCGAAGCAAGGCGGTAATCTGTCCGCGGCGTGTTTCAAAGGTGGCAGCTATCCAGATGAACGCGATGCCGACGAGAAGGCCAACTACCCATTTTGAGAAGGGGTAATCAAAGATCAGAACTCCTAGCTGATAGAAAACATTGACTAAAAAAGTCGCAGTGCCCACGTAGAGGAAAGCCCGAACTCTTAGCCCCAGCCCCGCAAAAATCACCAACAAACTTATAACCCCAGGGACTAACCCACTCCATTGATTGCTCCATAAGGCAACGACACATATCGCACTGCTACCTAGTAAGCGTAGGAGGTGACGTGCCGGTTTTTGTTCGGGTTGTTTCAGATTTGGATCGACTTGGGCAATGTAGAGCAAAGACAGTGCCAGTGGGGTGACATACCACAAGGAATCGTTCAGTTGTAGATGCCAAAACCAGCGATACAGCACCCAGTCAATTAATAAGGCACTGACATAGGTAAAGCTAATTTGCTGATTCAGGATTGCGAACAGGACGTAGTAACCCGCGACAATCAACAAGCTGATTGGGTGATTCCCCATTGGACTTTCGGCAAAGGCAATGAGGGGGACGGCAACAGCAGCGACTTTCCAAGGGCGTTTCTGCCAACCCCAACGTTCCCAGGGCAAGATGAAAAGAAAATAGGCAAATACAGACGCGATCGCACCTTTCCAAGGCCCCAATGGCCCCGATAATAAGCGTGCCACTGGTAGACTGAGCCAATACAACCTCATGGCAAC
>DATNPI010000385.1:0-9302 GCA_036703325.1 Coleofasciculaceae cyanobacterium | reverse complement strand
TGCCAAAACAGGAGTGCCAAATTCCCGGATTACCACTCACAAAGGTGTAGACCGTTCGGGTTTAAGAAAAGACCCAAGAAGTTTCGACTCTTCGACCTTCTTAAGATTGTTGGATGCTCTCCCTAGAACCAACGATATAGTAATTGGTTGCCAGCCTGCGTCAGACAATCGGTAGGTTTGCCCAAAAGGAATCACTCATTAAAAAAAGAGAGGTAGTTGAGCTACCTCTCTTCTGGGTCTCCCTTTCAGGAGGTTCTAGCTAAGAGCCTATTAGTAACGGCTACGGGTAGCGTTGGCATTTGGCTTGTGAATGATGAAGCTAAGAACTTGGCATTGCTTCACGTTATCAAAGCCCACTACTCGGATATAACTGTCGCGGTAGTCAGAACGACAAGCATCCACTTCAGCCATCACTTCTTGAGTCGTGCGAGCTTTGAATAAGGGAAGCTTCCACAGTGTCCAGTAGTGCTGTTCTGGTTCTGAAGCGTCGCTGAATTCCACAGCCGGGATGAAACCCTGATCCAAAATATACTGAACTTGCTTGACAATCTGCGAATCGGTCAGCGGTGGCAAATAGGAAAGGGTTTCGAAACGACGCTCTTTGGGTAAAGTTTGCATGGGTTATGCTCGTGAATTGAAGTATAGGTATGCCATTGGTGGCAGTGCTGATTAGTTTTCCGAATCAGTTTGCTGTTCGGAATTGGTCGGGGGTTCAGAGATTGTGATTTGTGTAATTCGCTCTAGATGCTGTCGCCGATATTCTATGTTCGACTGCTGGAGACTAGCGCGAACCATCTCTGGTAAAAAGTCTGCTACTTCCTCCGCTAGATGCTGTCGGACTGTCATAATCCGAAGAGCCAACTCTTGCTTCTCTCGCAGTAATTCTAGGAGATAAGCTTCCCCATCTTGGATACTATTCCTTGAGGAAAAGGAATGCAGCCACAGAGCTTGGGGCGGATCGGTTTCACTCAATTGAGCCAATACAGTCCGCATGGCTTGATAGGTAAAGTAGCTAGCCAGCATCTTGGCTGTGTCTTTGGCTACTTGTTTTAGATCCATCTTCTGACCCCCAGCCGGGAATAAGGCAAAAGTAAAAAGTGAAAAGGCAAAAGTAAAAAGACGTTATTTACTTTTGCCTTTTGCCTCCCCCTTTCCCAGGGGGTTTAGGGGGTCACTTTTTGCCTCGATCAGACGGTATCCATTGCCTCGAACTCGAACTTGATTTCCTTCCACAGTTCGCAAGCAACAGCCAATTCAGGACTCCACTTGCAGGCTTCGCGGATAACGTCGCCACCTTCACGCATCAGGTTGCGACCTTCGTTACGGGCTTGGACGCAAGCTTCTAAAGCCACGCGGTTAGCTGTGGCACCAGGAGCATTACCCCACGGGTGACCCAGTGTACCACCACCGAACTGTAAGCAGGAATCATCGCCGAAGATTTCGACCAGCGCAGGCATATGCCAAACGTGGATACCACCGGAAGCTACTGGCATTACACCAGGTAGTGAAGCCCAGTCTTGAGTGAAGTAAATTCCCCGTTCGCGGTCTTGTTCAATGTGGTCTTCCCGCATCAGGTCTACAAAACCCATAGTGATGCCTTTCTCGCCTTCCAACTTACCAACAACGGTACCGGAGTGAAGGTGGTCACCACCAGACATCCGCAAGCACTTGGCTAAGACGCGGAAGTGGATACCATGGTTCTTCTGACGGTCGATCACGGCGTGCATAGCACGGTGAATGTGCAGCAGGACACCGTTGCGGCGACACCATTTAGCAAGGCTGGTGTTAGCGGTGAAACCACCAGTTAGGTAGTCGTGCATGATGATCGGAGTACCAATTTCCTTGGCGAACTCAGCACGTTCCATCATTTCTTCGCAGGTGGGGGCGGTGACGTTAAGGTAGTGACCTTTAATTTCACCGGTTTCAGCCTGGGCTTTCTCGATCGCTTCTTGTACGAATAGGAAGCGATCGCGCCAGCGCATGAAGGGCTGGGAGTTGATGTTTTCGTCGTCTTTGGTGAAGTCCAAACCACCGCGCAGAACTTCATAAACTGCACGACCGTAGTTCTTAGCAGACAGACCCAGTTTGGGCTTAATCGTACAACCCAAGAGAGGACGACCGTATTTGTTCAGCTTGTCCCGCTCAACGGTAATTCCGTGAGGAGGTCCTTGGAAGGTCTTCAGGTACGCGACAGGAATTCGTAGGTCTTCCAAGCGCAGCGCCCGTAGAGCTTTGAAACCAAAGACGTTGCCCACCAAAGAGGTCAGCAAGTTGGTGACAGAACCTTCTTCAAACAAATCTAATGGGTACGCGACGAAGGCGATGTACTGGTTGTCTTCCCCACGCACCGGCTCGATGTCGTAGCAACGACCTTTGTACCGGTCAAGATCTGTCAGCAAGTCTGTCCACACTGTTGTCCAAGTACCTGTGGACGATTCAGCCGCAACAGCCGCGCCTGCTTCTTCTGGTGGCACACCAGGCTGCGGGGTCATGCGGAAAGCCGCCAGGACATCTGTATCTTTCGGGGTGTAATCCGGAGTGTAATAAGTTAATTTATAATCTTTAACCCCGGCGTCGTACCCAGCTTTTGTCTGAGTCCTGGTTTGAGAGTAAGACATGTTTTCCTTCCTTAGGAACTCCTGAACGTTCCAACAGTTAAGTTGCTTTTTTCTGTTGTAGATTCTGCACTAAATTGTAGTTACTAAAATCCTTCGCAAAGGCATGGCAAACAAACCTTCGCTGGGTGCAACACTACACCCAAATTTCCATTTTTTGGCTTCTGCCTGGGATTACATAACCCTTGTCATTTAACCACAAAATTGACCTGGAACAGACAATTTTGTTGCTCAAGAAAACAGCTTAGGTAATACCTAATTTCTTAATTTCTCTCTGTAAATATACCAAGGATGCAATAAGTTAAACTTCAAATCTTCTGTATGATTGTATAACTTTTTTTTATAAAAAACAAAAAAATTAAAATTTTATTAACTTTTGTAAACGCCTGAGTAGATTGTACTTTATCGAGCTAAAATTACAGACTTTCTGGACATTAGCTGGGCTAGTGTGTTCCATGCGAGCGCCTACCCACTGGAAAAAAGCTGGGTGACCAAGCGACAGGGTTCACTTCTATTTAACTGCTCTTGAAGCGATTAAATAGAAGATGAGACATCCTATGACAAACCCGAGGAAACAGCAAGCGCGATCGCACACAGCGCATCAGCCAAGCAGCTCGCGTCAGTCAGTGGTCAATGCACCTGCGTGTTACCTAGGAACTTGAGGAGAATGGCTATGGCGTTTTTGAGTACTCGTATCGGTCTTTTCATCAGTGCCGTGCTGCTGTGCTTGAACTTGCCAGTATCAAGAGCAACAGCTCAGACAGCAGTACCGACCAACACAAGTCAGATATTGTCACAAAGCAACAGTGACCAAGAATCGTCCAGTCCCGTATATGAGGGTGAGCCACCGTTACCAAGCGGTGCACCGTTGCCTCCTGAGCGCCTCCGGCAAGAGACCCAACCCTTGCCGGCTGATTTTCGTGTGAGTGCTTTGCAACCCGACTTTACGGGTGACCTCTGGGTTGGGACGTGGCAGGGGCTAGCTAGAATCAACCCAAATACCGGACGCTTGTTGGCTCGCATCAGTCTTCCTAACTACACCGTCGGTGCTTTAGCGCAAGACCGGGTGGGACGAATTTGGGTGGGAACCTACGAAGGGTTGTTGCGTGTAGACCCCCGTAGCAATGAAGTGACTGCACAGAATTTTAGTTTGCCCTCAAACCGGGTGTTGTCTCTATTAATCGATCGCCGGGGTTATCTCTGGGTGGGGAGCGATCGCGGTCTTTCTCTAATCAGCCCCGACCAGGGATTATTGATGACGACGGTACAAAAACTACCCGGTGTCAGTGCTAACGCCCTCACCCTGGATAAAGAAGGTCAGCTGTGGGTAGGAACACTAGAGGGCATCGTGCGAGTGGATACTGCCAGTGCCTTGATTATCGGTCGCATCGGCAGTCTACCCGGAACCACAGTACAAACCCTTACTCTTGGACGAGATGGAATGCTCTGGGCGGGAACCCCGAACAGCTTGCTGGTCATTGACCCTGAAACGCGTCAAGTACTACGCTCTGTAACACCACTTAGGGGGAGCAATGTTACCTCTGTACGCTTTGCTCAAGATGGTAATGTTTGGGTTGGCACTGATAACGGCTTGTTGAAACTAAAAGCTGACAGTGGAGCTGTGCTGGGTCAGATACCAAACCTTCCCTCTAGCAGCGTTCTTTCGCTGTCGCCTGACACAGGAAATAAGTTGTGGGTAGGAACTACAGAAGGACTAGCTTGGGTGAGTTTGACGACAGGTCAGGTAAGGCCACATTTTGCCTTTGTTCGTAGTAGTCCTTCAACTTTCTAATTCAATTTGTTTCAACTTTTCCAAAAGAATCATATGCTTTAGGTAAAAGTGCTTCCTCCGATTTGTTCAGACCATTAACCTGGGCGTTAACCGCTACATGGCAATCACTACCCAGCAATTGATCCAATTCAAACAACAGGGGCGTCAAATTGTAACGTTGACGGCTTGGGATTATGCGATCGCCCAGCTGTTAGATGCGGCTGGGGTAGATATCGTCCTAGTTGGAGATTCCCTAGCAATGGTGACGCTGGGCTACCAGACAACCCTGCCCATAACGCTAGAGGAAATGCTGCACCATACCAAAGCTGTGCGTCGAGGCGTTAAACGGGCGTTAGTGGTTTGTGATTTACCGTTTTTGAGTTATCAGGAAAGCCCCCAGCAAGCGATGCACTCTGCGGGTCGAGCTTTGAAGGAAACTGGGGCACAGGCGGTTAAGTTAGAAGGAGGATATCCCGCGATCGCTGACACTGTTGCTCGGTTGACATCGGCGGGAATTCCGGTGATGGGTCATGTCGGTCTGACGCCTCAGTCAGTTCATCAACTCGGTTACCGACAGCAGGGAAAGACGGTGGATACTGGTGAGCGGATTTTACAAGAAGCGATCGCCCTCTCTGATGCCGGTGCTTTTGCCATAGTTTTAGAGCATATCCCAAATGATTTAGCGCAAAGGATTACGCAAAAGCTACCAATTCCTACCATTGGGATTGGTGCAGGGCCACACTGCGACGGACAGGTGCTAGTCACATCTGATTTGTTAGGGCTTTCAGAGCGTCAGCCTCCATTTGCGAAGTCTTATGCGAATTTGCGGCAGGTTATTACCCAAGCGGTGCAAGACTATAGCGCTGAAGTGCGGGAGAGACAATTCCCGGAGGGGGAACACCATTAAATTAGGATTGGCGTTTTAGTAGCGTCAAATTAGTTGTAAGTAGGCGTTCCTTCTCCAGCAGGACTTCTGCCTATCTGCCAGTTACCCCCCCTAACCCCCCAACTTTGGGGGGAACAAAATCTAACCTCCTCCAATTAAAGTAGTTAAGACTAAGTTGGTAAAAGCCAAACCCCTCAGCATTGGGAGGAACAAAATCTAACTACCTTCAATGAGGGGGCTGGGGGCAATACATCAGTTCTGTTCAGTACCTACTACCTGGTGCATTGCATTAAGTTTTACAGTCAGCTAATTCAATAATTTATCTGAGAGAGTGAGGAGTATAGAGGCATGAAAACCAGAGTTTTTTTACTACCACTTTTAGCTAGTCTGTTGCTCAGTGGATATCCACTAGTTCAACCAGTTCAAGCTGAACAGTCAGTTCAAGTAGCACAGCCACAATGGGAACAATTTTCTTCCTCTGAGGGAGGCTTTACTGTCTTGATGCCTATTAAGCCGACTCAAAAAAGGCAAACTACAAATAGTGAATCTTTGGCAGTAGAGGCTAACCTATTCACAGCTTCATTGGAGGAAGGCAAAGTAACCTACAGCGTTTCTTATACTAATTTTCCTAGTGAGGTGGCTCAGTTACCTCCTGATGTAATTCTCGATAGCATAAGTAGCAGTTTTACGAGCGATAAAAACATAAAATTACTGAATCAGCAAGATATCAGCTTAGGTCAACATCCTGGCAAAGAATTTAAATTTGAAGCTCCTGGAGAAAAGATTGTTCAGTACAGGGCGTATTTAGTAGAACAACGGCTCTACCAGGTAATAGCAGAACTTCCTAAAGTTAGAGAAAGTACTTTGTCTAGCGATACCGAAAAGTTCCTGAGTTCCTTCCAGCTACTAAAGTAATCATGCGCACTACACTTACAGCACTTGAAAAACGCGCCGCTTTGCTGACGAGTACAGTGCGGGTTATACCGTCTCTCAAACTCCCTATTGGTTAAAATTATCCTTAAGGCTCTCAGGAGGAACGTTTGAGTTGGCAAGACGGTGTTTCACACAGGCTCAAAAACTCCTGATTTTGCGGAGGGCTGGCTATAAGTGCCAGTACTGTTGCACGCCACTGACTGAGGAGAATTTTGAGGCTGACCACAAAATCCCCTTTTCCAAAGGAGGATCGACCGAAGTATGGAACGCGATCGCTCTATGTGCAAGCTGCAACAGACACAAATCCGACAAACTAAACTATGAAGTGTGAAGGATGAAGTATGAAAGAGTTCTGCCCAGTTGCTGGTCTATCCGGAATTTGGCTGTAGTTTTTCATCTTCTTCTTTTCATACTTCATACTTCAGCCTTCAGCCTTTAGTTAGCGATGATGTCAGCTACTGAGAATTACTTCCTCAAGTATCACTCGCTTGTCCTGAACCGGATACTTCAAGGGCAGACGGAACTCTATCCCCATCAGCAACAAGCAATACTCGCCATCTACCAGAAGGCTTGTCGAGGAGAGATGGATGCTCTGGAGCGAGAGGCAGCTTTGATTCTGGCTGGAGTTGGGACGGGGAAAACCTTGATTCAAGCCATTACTCCCTACATCCTTGCGCCCTGGATGCAGGGGAAAGTTGCATTATTTTTGTCGGATAATTGCACACTCCGCGCCCGATTTTTGAAGGATTTTCCCACAGACTACAAGCACCGTCCGCTCTACGATGAATGGCTACTTTATCGTCTTAAGATTTTACCACCGGGAGTGCCGCCGCCTAAGATTGTTGAGTTAGATGCCAGCGATTTCAACAGCTACGCTTATTGCTTATACGACGCAGATATGCTTGTTAGCAATCGGCAGTTCTTGGTCAATCTGGTAAGTCGAGGGGATATTGAACCGAGTTCGGTAGGTGTCCTCATCACGGATGAAGCGCATTTCGCGGCGGCGAGTAGTTATCGAACAATTTGCAATTACTTTGATCGCGCTTTGCTTGCCTATTTTACCGGCTCAAAGTTCCGTTCTGACTCTCAGCCACTGCCTCACGTTCGCTATACCCAGGTAGAAGAAGAGGATGCGTTAGGGCGAAGTGTCCTAAAATACGCGCCTGTTGCAGATTACGAGTTTACACTCCAAGACGCTTGGAAGCTCGATCCGCCTCCCATTAAAAAGCTCATGTATAAGGAAGCAACTTCTGCGGCATTCCTGATTGAGGAGGATGGCGAGGAAATTGAATATGACTTGGAGCAATTTTTAAACAAAGCCGAGACGGATAAGCAGTGGTTCCGTCAGATTTTGTTTGGGGATTCTTTCTCGATGCCGGTTTTAGAGATGGCAGTGGATGTTTTATTGAGGAAGCGCGATCGCACAGGACAGCCTCATGCTATGCTCGTCCGGGCGCTCAACATTCCTCATACCCATCGAGTCGCCAAGTTATTAGAAGAGAATTTCCCCGCTTTGAAGGGGAAAGTCGGCGTTATTCATTCTGAACATGACTCATATGACTTGGCGGGTCGTCCTAGCTCAATTTTGTCCCGCTTTTACAACGGTGACTACTGGGTAATTGTGCATTGCGGTTTAGTCGGTGTGGGGTTCGACCATAAGTGGATTTCAGTTTCCTGCTGCTTATGTATTCTCAAAAGTATGTCTCCTGCCGAGCAGGAATGGGGTAGAGCCTTGCGTCGAGTGCCAGGGGAACCACCGAGTTACTTTCCGCAGTTAAATCATTCTAATTGGGGCGTTGTCGTCACTCATTCAGCTTTAGGGCTTAGGGAGCTATTTGAGAAGTTTCAGCAGGGTGTGACTTCTGATGTGATTCGAGAAGAAGTCGTGCGGGAACGGGTGCGACCACTTCTGACAACGGAGTACGAAGCGGGCGAAACGATTCTCAACTTAAGTGATACTTCAACGGTCAAACCGGGGGATGTGTTGCAGTTGCGTGTGCCAGTGGTGGTTAGGGAGGAAGCTTCACCGAAGTTCTCGTTAGTTGAGGAACTTCGTTCTACGGGAAGCTTGTCTGAGGATGTTGGTAGGAAGAGTCCGCGAGTGGCAGAGGCGGGGGGGTCTTACTGTGTGGATGAAGACATAACCCCCCTTGGTAAGGGGGGAACAGAAGACTCCCCTCTCCTTGCAGGAGAGGGGCAGGGGGAGAGGTCAACTCCTTGGCAGCAGGAAGCAGATGCGATTAGTGAAAAGTTGACCCAAATTAGAAGCATTAGAACCTACGAAATTCAGGTGGAAGCGGTTCTTGATGCTCAGACTGTGCAAATTACACCCGCTTGGAGTGATTTTCCCAAAGGTGTGGGGGTGGATGTCAGTAAATCCAGGGAACCTAGGGAATTAAGCCCTGCGAATTTTCTCTCTCACATTGGCTTAGACTGGCAAGTTTTGGTCGGTGAGGAGCTAATTTCTTACCGAGACTATTCTCGACGAGTGGTACTGCAAAAACGCGGGTTCGATTTGGACAATGAGGGTGAAATTGTCGTTGGGGGTGTCCGGCTTAAGGATACGATGCCTTCTTCGGCTTACGAGTTGTTTCTCAAGGGGTTAGAGGCTGAGTTAGCTTCGGAAGTGGTGGAGGTTCCTCACCCGGAGGCGGTTGCACGTCCCGACAAAGCAAAGATGGAAAATCAATCTCGCTATGGAGCGCAGGTGCGGAGTTTAATCAATAATATGTTTAATGCGAAGCATCTGATTCCGGACGGGTCGAATGGTTGCTCGTTGGTTGAACGTCCACCAAAGTTGCTGGTTGATGCGATCGCACGAGTAGAAGCGAAGGGTCATGAGGCAGATTTTAAGAGCAATTCAGCGTTGCTTCATTCGGCAGTTTTTGGGTTTATTAAGGAGAAAACTGGGAGAGGCTGGTCAGAGCATAGTTCAGAGCAGCAGTACCAAGAAGCAATCAGACTCGCTCGGCAGTTTCTGTTGCGACTTGCAGAACAGTTACAATGGCGGCGGCGCTAGGTTACTCAAACTCAATCTTGCTGCTTCCCCAAGCTTTTCTGTAGAGTGACCAAAGCGATCGCTACTCCTGTGCTAGGT
>DATNPI010000362.1:0-2693 GCA_036703325.1 Coleofasciculaceae cyanobacterium | reverse complement strand
CCGACAAGCTTCTAAATTTAGGGTTAAATATCCCTCAAAGAATTGCTCGGCTGTTTCCTTTAGGAAGGAAACTAATTCATTAGTAGTTAGCGTAAAGTCTGTAGTTATCGCCCAACTCTCGAAATCAGGAGCCAGCCGAAGCAGTTTCTCCATGACTTCATCATTGACCCAAAGCACAAGTGGAAAATGGAAATTCTTGCGAAACTCCTCTCGCACTTGATTGGTTGCGCTCAACAGCTCATCCAAATCGCCCACTGATTCTAAGCCAAATACCATCAAAGCATCTGGCTGTTCTGAGTCTAATTCCGCTTGCATCCTAGCGTAGAGGGTCTTTTCAGATGTCTTCAGTTCGAGAATACGGATTTTGACGCTTGTTAGTTCTTGCAACCGTTCTACCAACTGCGATCGCAAACTGGTATAGTTACAACGCGCTAAAAACAGCTTGAACTGCCCGACAGATGCCTCGATCGCCCAAGCGAGTTCCTCCAGCGCACTCTCGTTGTAAGCAGCAACATCTTCCGGTCGATGCAGGTTGCTCATGGCTGCAACTCTTTCGCCTCTGCCAAAATTGGATTGATATCAAACCAAGACTCGCCCTTGTCGCGGTATTCAAACACTAACCGACTACGGATGAGTTTCTGGTATCCTTGGTCATCACTGACCTTTTTGCGTTGCCTCACCTGCCGCAGCAATTCCCACTCTTCATCAGAGACCGGCATGGTCATCTCATTACGGCGAGAACGAATGACATCTTCGAGAGTCTCACCAGACAGAGGCAATTGTCTTCCCTTTTTAATCCAAGTATTGAGCAACCTCAGCAAGTCTCGGACGTGTCCTCCACTGACAGAACACAGGCGGTCTAGCGTTTGGGGACTATCAAAAATCTCAGTAATTTTGTCCTTGCGCTGGTCTTCATCTAAGTCAGGAAAGGCTCTCGCCAGCACCATTTGTCGCAGCAGCGCCATCCCCGCCTCACACGCGCTACCATCAGTAAGCTGCACGGGAACCATCGGCAACACCTTGGGGTCTTCTGAAAACCGCTGAGTGAGGTTGCCATAGTCATTGGAGAACTTCAATGCCAGTGGCATTGTATAGACCAGATGACAATGCAGCTTAGTTAAACACTCACCCTGATCGACAAACAGGTATTCCTGTTGCGGACGCCCCCAACCCTTCTGGCGATTATCAATGCGATCGAGATTATCGACAATTACCACCAATCCTTTTTTGCCTAGCTGTTTGAGAGAAGCGATCGCAGGTTCTAGCAGTTCCTGATTAATTGCTTCCAATAGCTGAGTTTTCTGTGGTCCCAGATACTGGTTGAGTTTCTCCCGTAGCGTTGCGTCACTTTTCGCCTTAGTCGTGATTTCAGCAATTCCTAAATAGAGGGAAAACTTGTCCTTGTCCGAAGTGATACCCACATCACCCACTGAATCACCAAGAATCTTCGCTCCGGGAAGCTTAAATTTTACCCCCGTCACATCAGAGTTCAAAACCTTAACTGCCCCTTGCAGCAACTCCTTGAGCCTACTGGGTTCCTCAAGTACGATTTTGTCCAAACTCTGACTGACGCGACGTGCGATCGCCAGCATTACATCGCCAATATCCACATCCGCCATTTCCAGGTCTTCACTGGACTCAAAATAAACCACATGAAACCCTTCCTGTTCCAGTTCGACCTTTAGCCGCAATAACTCTGTGGATTTGCCACAACCAATATGCCCAGTAAATAAAACACACGTTGGGTTATCGGGCGAGAAAAATGTGATGTTATCCTTCAGTTCCTCGATAATCTTGCCGCCTCGTACCGAGGAAAAGTCAATGTATAACTTCTTGTCTTCCGGATTTTCTACGACCAGCGTCTTACCAGGGTCAGTTGCCTGAAAAAATTTTCGTAAATCTACCGTCATGCCACGTCCCAATTGGTTTCTTTTGAAGCCCTATTCGACACCATAGCTTTACCAGCAGGGTGTGATGGAAGATTGTTAGCTTCTGTTAAGCTCAGTCGGGAAACAGGCAGCTCTTCGGCTCATTTTGGCGATCGCCTTTCCCGCCATTTCCGCTTCAAATCCTCAGCCAGTCGAATCTCCACCAGTTCCCCCTCCTCCCACGCTTGGCTGTTCGGTTTAAGCTGCCGTTGTGCGAGTTTTTGCCGTTCTAAATCTGAGGGGGGAGAATCTAAATGCCAGTTTTGAGAGTGCCGCAGCAACCCTGAGAATTGTAGTATCCAAAATTGGATACTACAGTACTCTCTGTCTGACTTTTGCGTTTAGCGTAGGTTTCAGTTCCATTGCTACTCGCGGGCGATTTACTCGAAAGCGTTCGCTCACAAGGCGAGTTAGATTTTGATGTGGTCGGTGCAGGCTGGTAGCTGCGATCTCCCTTTTTTGGCTAGGTCAAGAAATCTCACGTTCCAAATAGAGGAACTTTTTGGGCAAAAAACGAGGGACGTGTCCAACGGTTGGACACATAGGACGAAAATCGGGATTTTTGGCGATTTTTTATGGGGACTTAGACATTTTCTCGCCCCTAAAGGAGCTGAAAACCTCTGGGAATAAGCGAAACAGGTCAATGCCCTAAAAATGCCTGAAACCCTTGTTAGTACTAGATTTATGCCTATTCGAGCTAAAAGTCTTTCTCTGTATTGGTTTGAAGCCATTTTTGCCTCAATTTTTGTCTAAGTCCCGTTAATC
>DATNPI010000350.1:0-6365 GCA_036703325.1 Coleofasciculaceae cyanobacterium | reverse complement strand
CTTGCCCAGCTTAAAGAACAATTACCGGGGTGACTCTAAATTCCGTAAAATTACTGTTTTCTCATCAACCCTACCCTGGCAGGATTAGGGCGTGCAGGGGCAGTAGGGACACTACCACGGTGCCTGCTTTGTGTAGTACCTACTGATTTTGATACAACCTCCGCTACCTAACTGGCGGTGTCAATCTACCAATACTTGTGATGGAATGAATCAACAGCTCACACTGCTGCAATGGATTACCCCCATTGCCTTAATCTTATTCGGATTACTCGCTGGGTTAATCTTTGAGAGAGTTTTTTTCCAAAGACTGAAACGATTCGTTGCCAAAAATCCATTCCCAGGAAATGAATTTGTTTTTCAAGCTCTGCACAGAATTCCGTTGCTTTGGTTTTTCCTGGCAGGAGTTTATGGTGCCATTTTCACGTTGCCGCTCAATCCCACCATTTCTGGGATTGCTCAAAAACTTCTAACTGCTATTTTCCTCTATACGGTTACCCTCGTCATAGCCAGACTCGCTAGTGGTTTTATGACCTTATATGGTCAGAGAACACCAGGGCTTTCTGCATCTTTACTTTCCAACCTTACCAGGATAAGCATTATCACCTTTGGGGTCTTAATGATCCTGCAATCCCTCGGCGTTTCCATTACGCCCATCCTGGCAACTTTGGGAATTGGTGGATTAGCTGTTGCGCTGGCATTTCAAGACACTCTCTCCAACTTGTTTTCGGGTTTATATCTAATTCTTTCTGGGCAAGTCCGAAGGGGTGACTATGTAAAACTAGACTCTGGAGAAGAAGGTTACGTTAACGATATCACTTGGCGCAATACCACGATCAGAGAACTTCCAAACAACTTGATTATTGTCCCCAACAAAAAGCTAAATTCCGCAATTTTTATAAACTATTATCTACCTGCTCAAGAGATAACTATGCAGGTTCCGGTTGGGGTCAGTTATAAGAGCGATCTTCAGGAAGTCGAACGAGTCACAATTGATGTTGCCAGAGACGTGATGCAAAACGTCCCAGGTGGGATACCAGACTTTGAGCCATTTATTCGTTATCAAGACTTTGAGGATTTCAGGATTAATTTCACCGTGTTCCTCAGGGCCAGGGAAGTTTTTGAGCAACGTCTTGTCAAACATGAATTTATTAAGAGATTGCACAGCCGCTATCGGGAAGAGGGCATAGAAATACCTCTCCTGATCAAAAATGTGTATTTCAAAGAGAAGGAAAACTCAAAGCCAAAGCGCCAAAACACTGATCTTGAATAGCGGTGGGGAGCAGGGGTAGTTAAATTTTCTCCCCCTCTCCCCCTCAGACTTAACGATGACTACCTAATCGGAAGTGATATTAGTTCTGCGAGTGTTTAAAGCTGCGCTTTATTTGCGATTTCCAGGTGTCCGTCCTGTTTCATCATTACTGCCACCATGCGGACGGGAGTTGCCAGGGTCGCAACCCTCTGCGCCATTGCCAATCCCTTGGTTACAGTTTTGACGAGCAGGTTTTTTGCCACCGACATCACGCATTTCACCAGGTTGACTTACCCCAGTTTGGGTTCCCATGACATAAGGTGAGGAAATTGCCGCCGCATCACCAGTGCTGACCATTGCCTGATAGAGAAGTGCCGCAACCTCTGCCCTGGTTGCAACTTTATTAGGGCTGCAAGTGCTGACATTAGGATAGTTCACCATAATGCCCCGCTCTGTCGCAGCGGCAACTAAACTGCGGGCCTCGGCAGGGATGGCAGCGGCATCGCTGTAAACTTGCAAAACTTTTTCGGTGGAGTTACTAGCTGTATAATTCAGCCCTTTGGCCAGCGCCGTCAGAACTTGCAAGCGAGTGAGGCTTTGGCTGGGATTGAATTGACTGCCAGAAACTGTTTCTAAAAAGCCCATCTCATAAGCTTCCCGAATGCCCTTGTAAGCCCAGTGGCTGGTCGAGACATCCCTAAAATTAATGGCATCGCGAACTTGAGACTTCTTATAGACTGAGGCAAGCAACGCGGCAAACTGGGCGCGAGTTACTGGCTCATTTGGACGGAATTGACCATCTGGAAACCCGGTAAAAATGCCTCGCTTCGCCAGTTCTACAATAAAATCTCTCGCCCAGTAATCTTGGGAGATATCGGCAAAACTCACCTGAGCAGTGTTGCGCATTGCTGCGGCCTGCTGCTGTGCCCTCATGCTAGCTGCCTGAGATGTCTGAGTGGAACCAGCGATCGCTTGAGTGTTTTCGCGGCTGGTGTTGCCAGTAACCGATTGAGTCGCCTGAGTACTTTGGCTGTTAGCGCTGCCAGTAACTGATTGGGTCGTTTGAGTAGTGCGGGTAGTCGTCACCTCTTCCCGGCGCATGATTTGCGCTGTTGTATCACTAGTCATAATTGCTCGGCTTGCCACTTCATCCAGCTTCACTGAGGAACCAGATTCATTGGTGCGATAAACCCAACGTTGTTCACCACTAGCAACAATTACCCGCCAACCTGGAACTAAACTTTGAGTACATACGCCGTCAGAGCCACCCAAACCCAAACAGCCATCCGACCAAGTTTCCCGTTCTACCTTAACAATACGTAGCTGTGAAGCTTGTATCCCACTCTTTTGGGAGACTTCCTTGAAGATGGCATCAGTAAGAGATTGTGACAACAACTTGATGTCGTCCTCAGCCATTTGGTCATCCTTAGCCATTTTGCTATCAGATGGCTGACCTGCCAGTTCCAAGCTACTAGTCTGAGTTGGAAAATTTTCTGACAAAGTATTAGCTGAGGAAGGAGCAGAAGTTGCGATGCCTACAGCAAGCTCCGCTAACGCCATCCCCGCAGCCACCAAAACAATTCTGCTCTTTGAAGCAAAAAAACTTGAACTCATCAATTACACACCAAACGCCGAATAGGCGTATTGACGTTGAATTGGCTCATGTGTTCCTGTTTAGGTCACATTCTGCTATAATTTTATTTTTTTACGGTCAAAGAATTTCCCAGCTAGGGAAGAATCTATCTAGTACAGCGTCCACATGGGGTCTTCCCGGCGATTATGATAAATGCAAAACTGCCTCCTGCATTGAGAAGGCAGTTGGTTTCGCTAGTAGAGGTGCACAGATCGTACACCTCTAAAGTATTTAGTAGTCTAAGTCGCCGCCCATGCCAGCACCAGCGCCCGCAGGAGCCTTGGTCTTCGGTTCTGGCTTGTCAACAACAATACACTCGGTGGTCAACACCATACCAGCGATCGATGCAGCGTTTTGCACTGCTGCACGAGTTACCTTCGCTGGGTCAACGATACCGACTTCAAACATATCGACGAACTCATCGGTAGCAGCGTTGTAGCCAGCGTTGAACTCTAACCCCTTCACTCGTTCAGCGACGACCGCACCATTTTGACCTGCATTTTCGGCAATTCGCATCAGGGGAGCACTTAGGGCACGGGTGACAATCATCGCCCCGATTAACTCCTCTCCTTGCAAGTGTTCAGCGGCCCAGTTTTCCAGTGTTGGTGCTAAGTGTACCAGGGTCGTGCCACCGCCAGGGACAATGCCCTCTTCTACAGCTGCTTTTGTCGCATTAATCGCATCTTCCAAACGCAGCTTGCGGTCTTTCATTTCGGTTTCAGTGGCTGCACCTACTTTTACCACAGCAACGCCACCAGCCAGCTTCGCTAAACGCTCTTGCAGTTTTTCCTTGTCGTAGGAAGAATCAGTCTCTTCCATTTGACGGCGGATTTGCTCACAACGTGCCTTAACCGCTTTTTCGTTACCCTCAGCAACAATGGTGGTGTTGTCCTTGGTAATCGTGATACGACGGGCTTTGCCCAGCATTTCGAGCTTGGCGTTTTCCAGCTTTAGACCTGTGTCTTCGCTGATGACTTGACCATCGGTGAGAACCGCGATGTCTTCGAGCATTGCTTTGCGGCGATCGCCAAAGCCAGGAGCCTTGACAGCAGAAACGTTCAGCACACCCCGCAGCTTGTTGACCACTAGGGTAGCCAGGGCTTCTTTTTCGATATCTTCGGCGATAATCACCAGAGGTCTACCACCACGAGCGACTTGCTCTAGCACTGGCACCAAGTCCTGCACCATAGTGATTTTCTTATCGGTGATCAGGATGTAAGGTTCTTCTAGATTAGCTTCCATCCGCTCGGTGTCGGTGGCGAAGTAGGAAGAGATGTAACCTTTATCAAAGCGCATCCCTTCGGTAACTTCTAGTTCAGTGGTCATAGACTTCCCTTCTTCCAGGGAAATCACACCTTCCTTGCCCACTTTTTCCATCGCGTCAGCAATCATCTGACCGACTTCCTGATCGTTACCTGCTGAGATGGCACCGACTTGCGCGATCGCTTTAGAATCATTTACTGGCTTCGAGTGTTCGGCGATTCTCTCAAGTAGGTAGTTAGCAGCTTTGTCAATTCCCCGTTTCAGAGCAATCGGATTGGCACCCGCCGCCACATTCCGCAAGCCCTCTTTGACCATCGCATGAGCGAGAACTGTCGCTGTTGTAGTGCCATCACCCGCTGCATCGTTTGTCTTGGCAGCCGCTTGGCGAATCAGAGATACACCAGTGTTCTCAATGTGGTCTTCCAGTTCAATTTCTTTAGCGATCGTAACGCCATCATTAATAATCTGAGGCGATCCAAATTTCTTCTCCAGCACCACATTACGACCTTTAGGCCCCAGGGTGACGGCTACAGCTTCAGCCAGAATATCTATCCCTTTTTCCAGGGCACGACGAGCATCTTCGTTGTATTTGATGTGCTTAGCCATGAATATTCCTCGTGAACAAAAACCTGTTGATTTGATGAACGAAAGACTAGTTACAGTGTTTGGTCGGTTGTTAGTTGTTAGTTATCAGTTGTCATTGGCTAATGACCAAGAACTTTCTTTCTAGGTAAGTGTCGCCAGAATGTCTTTTTCCGCAAGCAGAACGTAATTTTCGCCGCCGAGCTTGATATCAGTCCCGGCATACTTTGAGTAGAGAACTTTGTCGCCAACTTGGACTTCCATTGTTTGGTGTGAGCCGTCGTCATTGCGTTTTCCAGACCCAACGGCAACAACTTCTCCGACTTGGGGTTTTTCTTTGGCAGTGTCAGGGAGGAGAATTCCACCAGCCGTTCTCTCCTCAGATTCACTCACCTTCACAAATACGCGATCGCCCAGTGGTTTAACAGTAGAAACGTTCAGAGCTACAGTTGCCATAAACAATTCTTCAGATCTAAGACACTAAACAAAAGGAACTAAGGAAGAAAACAGACCTTGGTGGTTTTTTCAGCTCATGGAGACATTAAGCAACTTCCTCAAGAAATTCATTCTCTTGGTGCTTGGAATTAACAAAAAGTTGCTGAAGTCTTAACTTGATTGGCCTACATCATCACCAAGGCCAAGAACGAACTCTCTATCTCTACAAAAGCTGTCTCAAGCTGCGGTTAACGTAGAGACAAGTTTAATCACGTCTCTACAAGTCGGCTGTCTTTCTTAGACTGACTCGCTGGCAGCTTCAAGAGTCGCCGTTGGTGCGGCAGATGCTATCTCACCCAGGTTAATCTTGAATACCCGATTGCGCTCTTTTTCCAACTTGGGCAAGGTCAAAGTCAAAATACCATCCTTGTACTCTGCACTGACCTTGTCATTTTGCACGGGTAAAGGAAGTTGCACAACCCGATGGAACTTACCGTAGCGGAACTCCGAACGGAAGTAACCTTGGTCTTCATTGTGCTGTTCGTAGCGACGCTCACCAGCAATCAAGACAGCTTCGCGTGTTACCTGGATATTAAGATCTTTGCGATCGACACCAGGAAGTTGCGCCCGCAAAAGCAGGTTATCTGCGGAATCCTGTAACTCAATTGCCGGTGTCCAGGTTTCAGAGCGCTCCTTACTGAAGCCTTTGAACTCATCGAACACCTGGTCAAGTTGACGACGAAGGGTTTCTACTTCTTGAAAAGGTTGCCAACGCATGAGCATCATAGATTTTTCACCTCTACAACGATCTTGAGTTTGCAAATGTGAACTAACTCTGAGATGTATTTAGCACTCTCAACTTCTGAATGCTAATTTACCCAACGAGATTGGGGAATGACAACTCATTCTTTTGTGGAGTTTCCCGAACTTCTAAGGTATCGGTTATCCGTATTGCTCAATCATTTACGAAAGTATATAAAATCTTCATTAAATTTCATCCCTAGTGATGGTTCGCAAGGATTGAAATGTATTGAAGAATACATTTGTAGTTCACATTTCACCCTAAGGGGGCGTCCAAAAACAACTCCGCATTTTCGGTGTAGAATGCCTATCATCGTTTCTGTGTTGGTAAAGTCGAGAAATGTCCTCAGCGCAAAGCTATGATTGTCGCTGTCTGCATTGTCTACAAGGTCAAGAGAATCC
>DATNPI010000331.1:0-5217 GCA_036703325.1 Coleofasciculaceae cyanobacterium | reverse complement strand
GGTGCCCAGAAATGCAGCTTCATCAAGTCGTCGTAGTCCTCCATCGTCAACACGTCCATTGGGCCGATAAGGTCGGTGCCTGCATTGTTGATGAGGATGTCGATCTGACCGAAGCGATCGCGCACCTGCTGCACCATCTGCTCAACTTGAGAGCGATCGGTGACATCGCAAGGTAAAGCCAATACTTGTCCACCCTGCTGTTCTAATTCATTACGCGCTCTTTCCAACTCTGCCCCATCACGGGCACAAATTGCCAAACGCGCTCCTTGCTGCGCCAACTGGCGTGCCATGACCAGACCAAGTCCGCGAGAACCGCCCGTAAGCAGCACCGTCTTGCCTGTGAGATCGTATTGGCGTTCGCGCCACCATCGCACCACCCGAAGTAGGACGAGCAAAGCGCCCACAGTCACTGCAACAAGAATAAGTGAATTCTGATTATCCATTTTGAGCGAAATGAAATTTGTCAAGTTGTTTGTGTTAAGTTAATTTGTTGCCATCCACACAAAAGCTCATTGATTAAAGTTAAAAACCTAGCAGGGTGTGCAGGCGATTGGCATCGCGGATAGCATGACCATCGGGGTCATTGTTGAAGTACACGTACACGTCAACCCCCTCTTGGAGAAATGAGCCAATACGAACTGCCCAGGTAGATAGTTCCTCATCACTGTAACCAACACCCCATTGACCACTGTGCATACGGATATAAGTCCAAGGTGCGGTTAGGCAGACATCGAGGGGAACTGTTGGACTTACTGGCAGGCAGAGGGCTGCACCTGCACGTTCTAGCCGTTTGTACACCTGTGGAGTCAGCCAGCTTTTGTGACGGAATTCAAAGGTATATCGTTGTTGTGGGTATGTTTGCAGCAATTCCAAGAAAAACTCAAGGCGAT
Organism: Coleofasciculaceae cyanobacterium; assembly: GCA_036703325.1. Taxonomy (GTDB): domain Bacteria; phylum Cyanobacteriota; class Cyanobacteriia; order Cyanobacteriales; family Coleofasciculaceae; genus DATNPI01. Next base: position 4,327 of record DATNPI010000331.1, on the reverse strand, counting down.
CGCTATTAATAGACCAAGTGTGAGGAAACTGGAATAGAATGGGACCCAGCTTTTCTTCTAAGCCAGAGGCTCGCTCCATCAGTCGAGATAGCGGCTCTTCAGGGTCTTTCAACTTCTTCATGTGAGTGAGAAAGCGGCTACCTTTGACGGCGAAGAGAAACCCTGGAGGTGTCTGATTTCGCCACGTTTCAAAGACAGACCGCTCTGGCAGACGGTAGAAGGAATAGTTAACTTCTACCGTGGAAAAGTGCTGGGCATAAAATGACAGTTGCTGGTCTCCAGACAGAAGCGGAGGGTAGAACAAACCCATCCAGTGCTTATAAACCCAACCGCTAGTGCCAAGAAACAGCATGGAGTTAGGAGTTGGCGTATTCAGGGGCGTCGTGCTTACCGTTACCGTCAGGCATTGAAACCTCCTGCCTGTTTTCCGAACGTTCAGCTTCTTTCTTGGTAAACGCAGCCGGTTTGTCCATTTCTGCGGTCATATAAGCGACTGCCATATCCTGCGAGTTATATCCCCAGCCAACCTGTCCCTGACGATCTATGAGGATGCACCCAGCCTCTCCTTTAACCTTAGATTTCAGAGTTTCGATCGCCTTCTGCGCTGCCTCGTCTGGATGCTGCTCGACCGCTAGCAAATCGATCGCAGTCTTAGCCAGAACTACCGGAATAATCGACTCGCCATCACCCGTTGTTGAGCAACCGCCGACTTTATTGTCAGCGTACAAGCCAGAGCCAACTATGGCTGTGTCACCGACGCGACCGGGTGGCTGATTCATGGTGCCCCCAGTTGAGGTTCCAGCAACTAGGATGCCATTGGCATCTAGAGCCACACAGCCAACAGTGTTGGGGCGATCCACAACTTCCTGCTCCTCCTTCCACTCCTGCAACGGCTCCTCGGCGATCAAGTCTTCTTTTGCACACATCTCGGCTCCGTTGTCGGCGGCAAAGCGTTGTGCGCTGTCCGCCACCAAGAGCCGGGGTTTTTCATCCATAATCATCCGTGCCACCGAGATCGGATGACGCACGCCCTTAACTGCTGCTACCCCTCCCCAACCTAACTTCTCGCCCTCCATAATCGCCGCGTCTAGCTCCACTTCTCCTTCAGTGTTGAGAACTGCGCCAAAACCTGCGTTAAACGTCGGGTCAGTTTCGAGAACGCGGATGGCTGCCTCAACGGCTTCTCCGGCACTACCTCCAGCAGTCAGCACTGCCCAACCTGCCTCTACTGCTGCCAAACAGCCAGCATGGTTGGCTTCAACCTTGTCCTCAGTGATGGTTTTTGCCCCACCATGAACAATAATCGCTAGTGTCATCTATGGCTCCTTGTAAATTCTTGATAGGTTTGTGTAAGTGTTGAAGGTAAAAGGGTTTCGTCAATCAGTTGCACCCATCGCTGTCATAGGTATGTAAGCCCAAGCGCTCAGTCGGTGAATAAAGACTGCTTAGGGAAACTCTTACTGAGCCAAAGCTAGGATTTCGTTATCTACCTGATTAACTGTCGCCGTACCCAAGAAATGAGACAGTTCTCAATCGGTGAACTCTCCACTCAGGGGACATTTGATACTTCTCTTACATTCAAGCGCAACCAAAAAATTAAAACTTCATCCTTAGAGGTGTCTTACTTGCGCTAAAGGAAGGGTTCTGTATTAAAAAATTTTGTAATCTATAATACAAAAGTTATCGAATCCGAACAGCAATTGAGACCAAGACTGGAATGCTGCAATTAATATTCTGAAGTTGGCATTGAGTACCATAGGGCATATGGAAACTTGGATTTTATTTATTCTTTAGCATTTTGAACTTCGTCGTTTATGGTTACCCTACATCGACCTCCTGGCCCTAAAGGTCGTTTTCTGATTGGTCATCTTCCAGAAATCAATCGAGATCCACTTCACTACACTCTCCAGTGTGTTCGTGAGTATGGTGACGTTGTGGGCTGGCAGTTTGGCCCGTTTCCAGCCATTACAGTCAACCATCCCGACTTGGTTGAGCAAGTGTTAGTCACCCAGGTTCGGAACTTCGTTAAAAGTAGCGTGTACCGACGCGGACTCCGCATCTTAGGGAATGGCTTGCTGACTAGCGAAGGCGAATTCTGGCAGCGTCAGCGCCGTCTCGTCCAACCCGCATTTCACCAAGAGCGGATTGCCGCGTATGCTCAGGTAATGGTTGCCTATGCTAACCAATTACTCGACCAATGGCAGGATGGAGAAATCCGCGATGTCCATCAAGATATGATGTCGCTGACTTCGCAGATTGCGTCAAAGACCCTATTTGATGTTGACATTACCGAAGAAACTGAAGGCGTGCAGGCGGCTTTGAATGCCGTGATGGATTTTAATGCTCAACTCAGTAATCAATATTTAGTTCCGGGTTGGGTGCCGACTCCTAGCAATCTGCGCTACCAACGAGCCATTCAACAGCTGGATGTAATCATCTATCGCATTATCGAGCAGCGACGAGCCAGTGGTAAAGATACGGGCGATTTGCTCTCAATGTTGCTCCAGATTCGTGATGAATCCGATGGGACTCAGATGACGAATCGGCAAGTGCGGGATGAGGCGATGACTCTATTCTTAGCAGGTCACGAAACGACTGCCAACGCCCTAACATGGCTCTGGTTTTTGCTGTCACAACACCCTCAGGTAGAAGCAAAATTGCAACAGGAATTAAAGACAGTGCTGGGAAGCCGTACACCAACGGTTGCTGACATTCGTCAGCTGCGTTACACAGAGGGAGTTGTGCTGGAAGCCATGCGACTCTATCCACCTGTCTGGGGTATGAGTCGAGTTGCCTTGCAAGATTGTGTGCTTGGGGAGTACAACGTGAAAGCTGGGACAACAGTGTTTTTAAGCCAGTGGGCGATGCACCGAGACCCCCGATTCTATGAGAATCCAGAGGTGTTTCACCCCGATCGCTGGGCAGATAACCTGCTCAAGAAGTTACCTACCTTTGCCTATTTTCCCTTTGGTGGTGGTCAACACATATGCATTGGTAAAGCCTTTGCCATGATGGAGGCAGTTTTACTGGTGGCGACGATGGCGCAAAAGTTTCGCCTAACACTACAAGCGGATCATCCGGTTACGCCTCAACCGTCGCTATCACTCCGCCCAAAATATGGAATGAAGATGTTGCTCAACTGTCGTATTTAGTTCGCTCTTTGGTCGTTTTGGCAGCAATAATTCATACCATTTGGTTAAATGTTTGGCACTTATCAATGAGGAAAGGTAGTAGGTAGTAGGTGGTAGGTAAAGTCTCTTCATCACCTACCACCTACTACCTAACCTCTAGCTCTCTGGGAGCCACTTCACTAATACGATTTGTGTCATTTTTAAGACCAATTGGTATCACCCCTCGTTGTTGAATGCTTGTGCTGCCAGGAAGGCTAAGGCTGCTACACCCCCCATCGCACCCCACTTGATCACCGGATTCTTAGCCAGCCAGTCCGAAACGCTTGGTATCTCCAGCACGTTGCTAAGGCTTCCCTCAATGGTGTCGTGTTCAGGGACAGGCTCGTAAAGATTATTTGGCGCATCTTCAGACTTCGGCACATTGCTGCGCTGTAACGGGAAGCCGACGAGCAGCAGCAAGGAATCTACCAGTTCGGGCGAGAGCCGCTGAAGGAAATCTAGCAGCCTAGCGGCATCCCCAACCAAGAAGTCACGAGTTGGGTGTTCGGCAGTATAGAGAATTGCGTCAGCTACCAAGCTGGCTGAGTAATAGGGGGGTATTCCTGACGGCTTCACACCTAACTTCGTGCGAGCATTGTCCCAGAAGGGTGTGTCGATCACCGCAGGTTTGATACTCGTCACACTGATGGGGATTTTCTCATGTTGCAGCTCGACGCGCATCGCTTCGAGAAAGCCTTCTACCCCGTGCTTGGCTGCGGAGTATGCACTCTGGTAGGGGAGACTTCGCAAGCCTTCCATTGAAGAGATGTGGATCAGCGCCCCCCGTCCCTCACGCTTTATATGGGGTAGTGCTGCCATCGCACCGTATACCTGCCCCATCAAGGTGACATCAACGACGCGCTTAAACTCTTGGGGTGTTTTATTCTCGAACGTGGCAAAGACGGCGGTAGCAGGAATATGCACCCAGGTATCAAGTCGCCCATACACTTCCACGGTACGGTCGGCGATCGCCTTTACCTGCTCGAATACCGCTACATCATCGATGACTAGAGGGGTTACCTCACCGCCAAAGCTACGAATCTCATCCACCAAGGACGCTAGCTTCGACTCACTGCGACCAGAGACAACTAACTTCGCTCCTCGCTTGGCAAACTGAAGGGCTGTCTCACGTCCGATACCGCTGGAAGCCCCAACGA
>DATNPI010000328.1:0-5543 GCA_036703325.1 Coleofasciculaceae cyanobacterium | reverse complement strand
CCGAAAGTACCGATGTGGTGACCTATTTGGTTGATCATTACCAGCTGTTAGGTTTGGTAAAAGCTGAACGCAAGCGGCATCGAGAAAATGCCGCTCGCTCTTCACAAATCTGGGCTTCCTCTGGTTAAGTTGACACCAATGTATATTATCGTGCCCCTACGAAAACTCAAAACGATTGTCTAGCTGCCACTGATGCGGCAGGACGGCCAGAATGATGTTTTTGAGTTGCCATTTCTCGCGATGCCATTTGATTTCCCTGAACCATCACAGGATTGAACCGATAGCCGATATTGCGGACAGTTTGAATCAAGTTGGGTTGTCGGGGATCAGTTTCAATTTTTTTGCGTAGGGAGAGAACGTGGGTGTCAATTGTGCGCGGGTTGTCGATGGCATCAGGCCAAGCACGACGTAGTAGTTCAGAACGACTTAAAGGCACTCCCTCCGCTTGTGCCAGCACGTAGAGCAAACTGAATTCCTGAGGTGTCAGGTCAATGAACTCTTCTTTGAAGCGGACACGACGCTGCACTAAATCAATTTTCAGGTCGCCGTAGTCCAGAGCCATTGGGGCCGCTGTGACACGCACACGCCGAATTAGCGCCTCAACTCGCGCCATAAACTCTTGCATTCCAAACGGTTTAGTTAGGTAATCGTCCGCCCCAGCCCTAAGACCGGTGACGATGTCACCTTCTGTATTACGGGCAGACAGCATCAAGATGAGCGATTGTCGCTGCTGTTGGAGCCAGCGGCAATATTCGACCCCATCGCCGTCTGGTAAGTCAGAGTCAAGGATGACGAGTGTTGGTTGACGATGATAGAACGTTTCTCTGGCGTGATGAAGCGTCGCAGATTGGTGCACCCAGTAGCTTGCTTGCTGTAAGTGCCAGCCCAGTAGCGATCGCAAATGAGGGTTACCCTCGATAATTTGAATACAAACCGATACCACGGCAGCTTACTTCCTTTGACGCGGTGCAAATTAGGTTAACAGAGCTAATGTCAAGATTTTGTAACAACAGCTACTGAGGGAAGTGAGGAACCTCCAAGTAATACTGACTTGCGTTGAAAGATATCACTTGGCTGTTGGACTCTTGGAAACAAGGAGCGCAACTTGGTATGACAACACAACAGCAACAGTTCTCCACTGAGCTTCTGCTAGACAGCTACAAGGACAACCAAGTCTTCAGAAAATTGGCGGTACAATAAACTTAACTAAGGTTAATGTAGGTCAGTGAGTTCCTTGTTGAGTGAGCCGATGTTAGAGCCGTAGATTGAGGAAAGAAGTTTCTCGATTTTGCGACTTAGTACCACTGGGCATTCCTAACTCAGCCAGGAAAAGAGCTATTCCTCCCTGAATAGCTGACACTCGTTCCTCATTAACCCTAATGCTTCGCTAACACTTTACGCAAAAGTGCCTCTACTGCCAAACCATTTAGTTCCCAAAGAGCCACTATCGCCGCCAGTCCAAACAGCCGTAAGAGGAACTCTCTTACTCCAGTTAGGAGACTACTCCACCTTGCCTCAGGCACAATAAGAATTAGAAGTCAGCTGTAGTTGCCAGTTGTAATACACCAGATTGACAGGCTGCAACTGAAAACTTAAAATCCATAACTCAAAAGTATTTAGACCATGCTCCAAGATACTCAAAGCATACGTTACTACCAACATCTTACTGATTCCATAGTTTTTCTGTGGAACCGAGGTTATCGCTTCGATGACCTGCGGATGTATATTGATGGCTATCTGGCTGCCCTCAGACAGACTAATGCTCTCGAAAGCTACCTGATTCATCGATTAGAGGAAGAAGCAACCCGCTACCTCCGCGACCCGTCCAACTTTGAAGCAATGCCAATGCCAGAACCAGAATCTGACTACTACTAACTCTAGTGTTTGAGAAGTTCTGTTCAAGAGGCGATGCTAGACTGAGGGACGACTGCTGACTAGGCAATCGGCTCCTGAGTTTTTAGCAGTCAGCTTCGAGTAGAGGACTTTGCGCGATCGCGTCTTAACTATAACTTCTCAAACACGCCTTAAGCACAAATTTTGCTATTACAAAGTCAGAACTTCGTCCCTATTAGCTCTTTTTTTGTATCCGAAAGCACCACTTGCAACAATTGCTACACATCATCTCGCTGAAAGTGGCTGCTTATTTGGTCGAATCAATCCTTACATCCAAATCAGTACGAATCCCTGAATCGCGACAAAACCTGAATTGGGTTCATAAGCTTGTAGTTAAACTCAAAGGTAATTAGTCTCTTTGTCAGTAGATAAGGACTAAGTTAAGCTTCATCAAAAAATAATCAAGTTGAAGCTGATTAATGCCGTTTTAGTGGAAAACGGTACTTAGGGTGTGATTGCTACTTAGAAAGTTTGATGGGAAGTCTCCTACCGGCTTAAGACGACATAGTCTGCAACCCATCAGCTATCTCTCTATTACAGGTTCGACAGCATACCTACCTTAAAGAGTGACAGCATGGCTCACATCAATCTCAAGAAAATCCTCCAACAGGATGTATTATCCCTCATTGATGAGATACAGCATGTCGCGGGTTTAACTGTAGTAATTCAAGACCCTGATGGCACCATCTTAGTGGGTGATGAAAGTTATAACGGTGAGCGAAGGTACGCCATTGAAGTGGCGGGGCAAGTGATTGGATGGGTAATAGGTGGGCAGGAGATGACCCCTATCGTTTCTTTGCTCACTTGTTTAGCCAAACAAGACCTAGAAAAAAAGACCCTCGCCCAGCAAGTCTTAGATGGATATCGAGAAATCAATATTATCGGTGATATTGCTCAAAAATTGGCGACCTGCTTGGATGTAGAAGCCATTGCCCTGTTAGCCCTCCAGGAAGCCCAAAATCTCATACGACCTACCCGTGGCACGTTACTCTTGCTGGAGCAGCCAACTGGCACATGGAAGACTTGGACGACCAATAGCACGGAAGACAGACTAGAAGCAACAGTTCAATTCCCTCAAGGCATTATTGATCATGTGTTTAACACAGGAAATGCCGAAATTGTCAATGATGTCTCGTCCGATCCGAGGTGGGTGGCAAGCGACTATCCAGTCTACTCCCTAATTTGTGCGCCGTTAAAGTCCAATGAACAGGTGATTGGGATAATTTACCTCACTCATGAATTACCCATTTCCTATACAGCAACAGACCTGAAACAACTCGTTGCTATCGCGTCCCAAGTAGCACCCGCTGTGGAAAAGACTCGGCTGTATGAAGCGTTCTATAAAGTAAAAGAAGAACAAGCTCAGACTTTGGAACTCAAACTAGAAGAGAGAACTCAACAATTGCAGATTGAGATTCGCGATCGCATTGCCGCAGAGGAGGCGCTTTCGACCTCTGTTCGCGAAGCGACGCGTAGCGCAGCAGAAATGCGGGCTTTATTTGCAGCAATGAGTGAACTCATTATCGTTTATGATTCCCAAGGACGCTGTCTCAAAATCGCCCCAACTAATCCAGCAATCTTATACAAACCAGCCGATGAAATGATCGGCAATACACTGCACGAAATTTTTGAGCAAAGCCTAGCCGATACGTTTCTTGGCTACATCCAACAAGCCCTAACCACCAAGCAGACCGTCAATTTTGAATACAACGTGATTATAGGGAAGCGAGACGTTTGGTTTGCTGGCAGTATTTCACCAATTTCGGAAGACTCGGTTATTTGGGTAGGGCGTGACATTACGGAGCGCAAGCAGGCAGAAAAAGCTCTATGGGAGAAGGAGCAGGTTCTGAATAACGTTCCTCAGCAAATCTTCTGGAAGGACACCAACTTGGTCTTCCAAGGTTGCAACAAAAACTGGGCAAAATCAGCCCAGCTTGAGAGTCCGGAAGCCGTGGTGGGTCTGACAGACTACGACCTGCTCGCCAATCGAGAAATCGCTGAACAATACCGCGCCCGCGATCGTCACGTCATGGAGACGGACACGCCGGAGTCCCATGTTGTTGAGTCCAAACAAAAAACAGGCTTGGATGGGGAGGCAATTTGGCTTGATGTCAGTAGAGTTCCGATTCATGACGAAAGAGGAAATGTAATTGGCATCTTGGGGACATTAGAAGATATAACTCTACGCAAGCGAGCAGAGGAAGCCTTGTTAGAGAGCCAAAGACAGCTACGCAACCAGAACGTAGTGTTGGTAGAACTCGCCAGAAAAAAGGTACTGTACCAGGGCGATTTGAAGGCAGCTCTGAAGGAAATTACAGAAGCGGCAGTCCGTACTCTTGAGATTGAACGAGCCAGCATCTGGCTATATGACAAGACAGCATTAAAGCTCCAATGTATTGACTTATTTGAACAACGTGTCAACCAACATAGCGAAGGTATTGAACTGGCAGCAAAAGACTATCCGTCTTATTTCAAAGCTTTGGCAGAAGATTGGACGATTGCAGCGCACGATGCTTACAACGATCCGAGAACGAGAGAATTTTCTGAGTCTTATCTGACGCCCTTAGGCATCAATTCGATGCTAGACACACCAATTCGACTAGGTGGACGAACGGTAGGAACACTCTGTCTAGAACAGGTAGGATTGGCACGTCATTGGACACTCGAAGATCAGAATTTTGCAGGCTCCCTGGCTGATTTAGTGTCTTTGGCAATCGAAGCACAACGTAGGAAACGCGCAGAAATTGCCCTACAGCAAGCAGAAGAGAAATATCGCAGCATCTTTGAGAATGCTGCTGAGGGCATTTGCCAAACTAGTCCCGATGGTTATTACCTCAGTGTCAATCCGGCACTAGCCCGGATGTATGGCTACTTATCACCGGAGGAGCTGATCGCCAATTTAACCAACATCGCACAGCAACTCTACGTGAACCCAAACCGGAGATCAGAATTCATTGCGGCTATGGAGCAGCATGAGACTGTATCAAATTTCGAATCACAGGTTTATCGCCAAGATGGCAGCATCATCTGGGTGAGTGAGAATGCTCGTGCAGTCAAGGATGTTGACGGGAGACTGCTTTACTACGAAGGCACTGTTCAAAATATTACGCTTCGCAAGGAGACGGAGTTGGCACTACGTGCCGAACAAGAAAAATCCGAGCGCTTATTACTGAATGTTTTGCCTAAGGCGATCGCTGATCAGCTGAAACAATTTCAGGGTTCCCTTGCTGAACAATTCGACGAAGCCACAATTATGTTTGCCGACATTGTCGGCTTTACTCCCCTTTCTGCCCGGATGCGTCCTATAGAACTGGTCAGCATGCTCAATCAGATTTTTTCTACCTTCGATCAGCTAGCTGAACAGCACGGCTTGGAGAAAATAAAAACGATTGGGGATGCCTACATGGTGGCTGGGGGTCTACCGAGGATTCAACCCGCTCATGCCGAAGCGATCGCTGAAATGGCACTGGATATGCAACGCGAAATCAAGCGCTTCCACCGGGACGATGGCGAACCCTTTCGCCTGCGTATTGGCATCAACACAGGACCAGTCGTAGCTGGAGTCATTGGCTTAAGAAAGTTTATCTATGATCTGTGGGGTGATACCGTAAATGTTGCTTCTCGGATGGAATCCCAGGGAGTAGCAGGAG
>DATNPI010000373.1:0-9470 GCA_036703325.1 Coleofasciculaceae cyanobacterium | reverse complement strand
CTTTTGCTTTTGTTCAACTTGTGGGGATGCATCCGTATCGTTCATATTGCAATGCGTCCTGCTGCGCCGCCAATACATGCTGGTAATCCTAGAAGCACTGTGTAGCTCAACCACACCGTCCACGGGTCATTAAAAGTCAGTCGGTGGAAAAAAAACAACATCAACGTGGCAGCAAAAAGTGACACTAGATAGGACGCGACAGTCTCGTTGAGCGGGCGCTGAAAGATACCTTGCTGCTGTTGGCGCTTTTTCTGAGTGGTAAAGCCAGCCTCAAAAACGATGCCATAAGAAATTATCAGCGATGCTGCGATAATCGCTAAAATCCCTGGCGGTGAGGCAGATGCATCTAGCATAGGAATTTCATCAGTTGGGGCAATGTTGAAGGCAATGATTGTTGCACCAATTAATGTGGCACCAATGTCGGCAAGGGTGGCATTGATTTCTGGTTGGTCTGCCTTTTTCCCCCGATCGCCTTTGTTGTCCGAGTCCTCGCTATCTGAAGATGACCAGCGATCGCCACTTAAAAAGCCACTAGCCAAAGCCGCACCTATCGCAAAAGGGACGCTTTCAATGATTAGCTTACCGAGTGCTTCGTTGAGTGGTGTTTCGAGTTTAATTTCACTTAACAAAATCAGCATAAACGTAGCGCAGACTATGCCAATTGCCAGGGCTTCAACGCTATCCATTACGGTATCGAGGAACTGCTTACTTTTAGTTTTGCGAAAGCCTTCAGTGCGATTGAGCAGGAAAACGACGACGAAGGTAGTAGCAAGAATACCCAGCATCACGGATGGGGATATTTGAGAGCCAATCCACCAAACTTCCATTGTGTATAGCAGCGGAATTCCAAACAAGAATCCCCCTGAGGCACCACGAATCATGTCGTCAAATTGATTGAACCAAGAGGGGGAATATTGACATTTCTTTCGAGTGCGTTTTGCCATACGTTGGAAAACCCTGATGTTGCTGCACCAATGCTTTAATAGGAAAAATCTTCAACTCAAGGTAGGTGCAAGATGTGAGTTAAGCAACGGAGCCTATGTCTGTAAATATGTATTCTAAAATACAGAAATAGGTTACCAAAGGCTGACGATGCAGTACTTCTACCTATATACAGATATAGAAGTCGTTCGCCAGTTCCAAAATCCCTCAGGAACATAGGGGGATTTGCTTCCACCCTGCTTCCTTAGTCTCTTGCTACAAGTATTTAAGATTTTTTTTGGCAATTTTTCCGGAAAAATTGCTAAAGTAGCGCCTAAATTGAAGTGTGCATCTGTATTGGTAGTCTTTGCTCTCGTTGTTTACGGATAGCCTTAAAGGAAAAAGGTAAAGCTTTATACAAATTGCAACGTTTAGAAGAGAAAAAGCGAATTTCGACAGAAGAAATAAGTCCCATGCAAACACAAATGTGTGGATTTCGAGAAAGGCTGAGTGAAATGGAAGTCGGAATCCGCCGATTAATGGGGACACAACAGGCATCGGATTCAGTTCTGCGTTGTCCTTTATCGAAGAAGGGTCGATAGTATAATGGTTACGCTGTCAACCCACTAGAGCCTTAATTTCTTAGCTAATAACATTTTCAGTCAGGCTGTAGGGGTGGGTTTCACCAAAAGTCCATCAACTCTCAAGAGCAACTTAAGTAAACCCGCCCCCACCTTGCGCTCAATACATCAGTTGGGGCAGGTTTACAACAATTGTCTATTGGCTGCAACATTGCTCGAAAAACCCGTGCCTCCCAACCTTGATCGGCAGTTTAATGAGCATGGTGTAAGATGTCAGCGACTAGGCATTGGTTCAGTAATCGGAAAACCAGGTAGAGTGAAAGGGAATGGGGGTCAGGGGAGTCTACATAGCTGCATCTTGTCTGGTCTGACTTAAGGACTCTCCGACTCGGAAATCTCCGACTCTTAGACTAGGAATTTGATGGTCTAGAGGGTACCCAAACCTGGTACATTTACCGAGTATTGGCAAGCAAAATTTATTGAGCAAGTATGAAAGTCCTGGTTATTGGCGGCGATGGTTATTGCGGTTGGGCAACCGCGCTCTATCTTTCCAACAAAGGCTATGAGGTCGGCATCATCGATAGCTTGGTGCGCCGTCACTGGGATTTGGAACTGGGTGTTCAAACCCTCACTCCGATCGCCCCAATTCAGCAACGGCTCCAGCGTTGGCGCGACCTGACGGGCAAATCTATTGACCTATTCGTTGGCGATATCACTCAATATGAGTTCCTCAGTAAAGCGATGCGCCAATTTGAGCCAGAGGCGATCGTCCACTTTGGCGAACAACGGTCAGCTCCCTTCTCGATGATTGATCGTGAACACGCTGTTCTAACTCAGGTCAATAATATAGTCGGCACGCTGAATTTGCTGTATGCGATGCGCCAAGATTTCCCAGATTGCCATTTGGTGAAGCTGGGAACGATGGGTGAATACGGGACACCCAATATTGATATTGAAGAGGGCTATATCACCATTGAACATAATGGACGTAAGGATACCTTGCCCTATCCCAAACAGCCGGGAAGTTTCTACCATCTGAGCAAAGTCCACGACAGCCACAACATTCACTTTACCTGCAAGATTTGGGGTTTACGAGCTACAGACCTGAATCAGGGGGTAGTGTATGGTGTCCTGACTGAAGAAACTGGCATGGATGAGCTGTTGATTAACCGCCTTGACTATGATGGTGTGTTTGGCACAGCTCTCAATCGGTTCTGTATCCAGGCAGCTATTGGTCATCCTTTGACAGTGTATGGCAAGGGCGGTCAGACTCGCGGCTTTTTAGATATTCGGGATACGGTAAGGTGTGTGGAATTAGCGATCGCTAACCCAGCTAGCCCTGGTGAATTTCGCGTCTTCAACCAATTCACTGAACTCTTCAGTGTCGGTGACTTGGCAGTAATGGTGAAAAACGCTGGTATGACTATAGGACTCGATGTAGGAATCAATCACCTCGATAATCCCAGAGTTGAGAAGGAAGAACACTATTTCTATGCCAAAAACACAAATCTTTTGAGTCTTGGCTTGCAGCCCCATTATCTCTCGGACTCCCTTCTCGATTCCCTGCTCAATTTCGCCAATAAGTATCAGCACCGCGTCGATAAGAATCAAATTCTGCCGAAAGTTTCTTGGCGTCGATAAGTCACAGACGAGAAGCTTTTTTGTAGTAGGAAAAACAATTACTTCTTCACCCAAGGAGTGGGATTACTTTTAGGTGGGGTTATTGTGTTGATCGAGATTCTTGCCATGTGTCCTTTATTTCACAAAAACATCTTGAGCTGACCACATTCAGCACGCTGCACCGAAATTATGCGAATAGCCCTATTTACCGAAACTTTTTTACCCAAAGTTGACGGCATCGTCACGCGCCTGCGCCACACGGTCGATCACTTGCAGCGTAACGGTGACCAAGTGCTAGTTGTCTCACCAGATGGCGGCTTGAAAGAATACAAGGGAGCCAGAATTTACGGAGTTTCTGGCTTCCCGCTACCCCTGTATCCAGAACTGAAGCTGGCACTGCCAAGACCGTCAATTGGTGTAGCTTTAGAGGCGTTTAGACCGGACTTGATTCATGTGGTCAACCCGGCTGTATTGGGATTGGCTGGTCTGTATTATGCAAAGATCATGCAAATTCCCTTGGTTGCGTCTTATCACACGCATCTGCCCCAGTACCTCCACCACTATGGACTGGGTATGTTAGAGGGCGTTATGTGGGAGTTAATCAAGGCAAGCCACAATCAAGCTCAACTGAATTTGTGTACCTCGACGGCGATGGTACAGCAATTGAGGGAGCATGGTATCGAACGATTGGACTTGTGGCAACGAGGCGTTGATACAGAGATGTTTCATCCCGGCTTGGCGTCTGTTGAAATGCGATCGCACCTCTCCCAAGGACACCCAGAAAGTCCCCTCCTCCTCTATGTCGGGCGACTTGGTGCTGAAAAAGAAATTGACCGAATCAAGCCGGTACTAGAAGCAATCCCCAATGCTCGTCTGGCTTTAGTCGGTGATGGTCCTCACCGCAGCGCTTTGGAAAAACACTTTGCTGGGACACCCACTCATTTTGTCGGCTACCTCACCGGCACAGAACTGGGTTCTGCCTTCGCCTCTGCGGACGCCTTTATCTTTCCCTCGCGTACAGAGACGCTGGGATTGGTACTACTAGAAGCGATGGCGGCAGGTTGCCCGGTTGTTGCAGCGCGTTCTGGAGGAATTCCCGACATTGTGACTGATGGTGTGAATGGATACCTGTTTGACCCGGCAGATGAGAATGGAGCGATCGCGGCAACCCAGCGTCTCCTTCATCAGCAAGCCGAACGGGAAACCCTACGTGAAAACGCGAGGAGGGAAGCCGAACGCTGGGGCTGGGCAGCCGCCACACGCCAGCTGCAAAATTACTACAGAGGGGTAGTCTTATCCCACTCAATGTCATCGGCAGCTTGAAAAACAACCAATCGCCTTTTGGTTAGTTTTCTATCGAAAAATTTAAAACCTGCCTAAGTGTATTCACGCTTGTTCCAGTCAGAATAAGCGTATACATTCGTAAGTAGGTCTATTTTTCTCATTTAGACCCATTTTCATTTCTTCATAACTATCTAGCTTTGTTAGGGATTGTATCATTTTTCGCTCAATGGGGTGCATCTTAGTGTCTCTCATCACCTTGCCTTCGTGATCAAAAGCCGACCCATTTGATGGGGCGGGAGCTAAGATCTGCGGCAGCAAGATACCCAACCCCATGCTTGTGATGAGGTGTCGCAATCTGTGCTTTCAGGCAAGGTGCCCAATGAAACAAGCTGTCGCTTTTGAACTCAAATGTTTTCCAGGTTTTCACACAGCAACGACTTGTTTTCCCCGACGCGTCCCCACGCGCTTCTACACGCCGGATCACACGACAGCTGTTGAACAGGCATCGCCATGACACTTTCTAACGCTGGTAGCATTCTGGCTACACTCACACAGTTAACCCAATTCAATCGAACAAGCGCCCTGACTAGCCGAGTCAAAGACCTCTCGGTTCCGGAATTCATCTGCTTGTTAGACTTCATCACCGCTGAATTTCAGCAATTTCTGCGGGCGCTGGAGATGATCAACAACGAAGCATTGGAAACAATGCTGGAGCAGGTGATGGATGCCTTCACCCTGAAAATTGGTCAAATCCTGCAAGCCGATCGCACTACCATCTTCCTCGTTGACGCCGAAAAGGGTCAGTTGTGGGCCAAAATTCCTCAAACTGAAACCAACAAAGCGATGGACGCTACCGCATCCCGCTCCACTATCGAATTGAGGATACCCCTGAATGTTGGTCTTGCTGGTCAGGTTGCCACAACTGGCGAGTGTCTTAATATCCCCGACGCTTACAACCACCCCCTATTCAACAAAGAAGTTGACGAACGTCCTGGCTATCATACCCACACACTGCTGTGTATGCCAATTTTTAGCAGTACTAAGCAGGTAGTTGCCGTAGTGCAGTTGTTGAATAAAGCAGAGGGTGTACCGTTTGATAGCGAAGACGAACAGCGATTTCGCGACTTTGCCGCCTCGATTGGCATCATCCTCGAAACCTGCCAATCCTTCTACATGGCGGCCCGCAACCAGCGGGGTGCCGCTGCTTTGTTGAGAGCGACAGCCTCTCTGGGTCAGAGTTTGGACTTAGAAGCAACACTCCGTCTGGTGATGGATCAGGCTCGCGATTTGATGCAGGCAGACCGCAGTACCCTGTTTATGCTCAGTAAAGAGAGAGGTGAGCTTTGGAGTAAGGTAGCTACGGCAGATGGGGAAACCTTGATGGAAATCCGCATCCCGGCTAATCGGGGCATTGCCGGCTATGTTGCCTCAACGGGTCAGCCTCTGAATATCCCCGATGCCTACAAAGACCCCCGCTTCGATCCCAGTACTGACAAAAAAACAGGCTATGTGACCCGCAATATCCTCTGTATGCCGGTGTTTAACTCAAAGAATGATTTGATTGGCGTGACTCAGCTAATCAACAAGCACCAAGGCAGCTTCAGCAGTTCTGATGAAGAGTTTATGCGGGCTTTTAATATACAAGCGGGGATTGCCCTGGAAAACGCAAAGCTCTTCGAAAATGTCCTGATCGAAAAGCAATATCAGAAGGATATTCTACAAAGCCTCTCCGATGCTGTGATCTCCACAGATATGCAGGGTCGGATTGTCACAATCAATGATGCGGCTCTAACGTTGCTGGGTTGTCCGCTAGAGCAACTCGACGGTAAAAATCGGCAGTTGTGGGATTACAAGCTTACGGGTCGCAACGTCTGGGAAGTGGTGCCAATCGAACATCTCCAGATACGTCTACAAGACAGTCTGACGACTGGTGCTAAACACTATATGCCAGAGCAAAGCATGAAGGTTGGTTTGTTTGAACGGCCTCAACCGTTGAAGGTTGGAGATTCAAATCTATCTTCTAAGTTTCAACCTTCAACCTCCCACTCAACCGATGAGGGTGCTGTCTACATCCTGGCAATTCCTAAGAGCGATAACCCTAATGTTTATATGCCGTGGAATGAAACACCTTGGGATGCAAACTCACCAGCTTACTTATCAAAGCAGCAAGTGCAGGAAATTGAACGCAGTATTAATCTGACGGTCAAGCCTCTGACAAACCCAGAGGGAACGGTGCGGGGGGGTCTGGTGGTGTTGGAAGACATTAGCCGCGAAAAGCGGATGAAGACCGCGATGTACCGCTACATGACCCCAGGCGTTGCCGAGCAAGTTATGGCCCTGGGTGAAGATGCCCTCATGGTGGGTGAACGCAAGGAAGTTACAATTCTATTTTCTGATATCCGTGGCTACACGACGCTGACAGAGAACTTGGGAGCAGCAGAAGTGGTGTCGCTGCTGAACCAGTATTTTGAAACGATGGTAGAGGCAGTCTTCAACCATGAAGGCACTTTAGACAAGTTTATTGGGGATGCTCTGATGGCCGTGTTCGGAGCACCGCTACCGTTAACGGAGAATCATGCCTGGATGGCTGTTCAGTCAGCGCTGGATATGCGTTGGCGCTTGGCAGCGTTTAACCAGTCGCGTCTGCTTACTAACCAGCCTTTAATTCGCATTGGGATTGGGATTAGTTCGGGAGAGGTGGTTTCCGGCAATATTGGTTCGCAAAAACGGATGGATTACACCGTGATTGGGGACGGGGTTAACTTGAGCGCTCGCTTGGAAAGTGCTACCAAAGAGTATGGCTGCGATATTATCTTGAGCGAGTATACCTATAACCTGTGTCGCGATCGCATTTGGGTACGCGAATTAGATAGAATCCGGGTTAAGGGCAAAAACCAAGCGGTGAGTATTTACGAGTTAATTTGCGAAGCCGATACACCCCTTAACGACACCACGAAAAGGTTTTTGGATCTTTACGCAGCAGGACGTCAGGCTTACCTGAACAGAGACTTCCAAAAAGCTCTCACTTACTTCGATCAAGCTTATCCATTAAAGCCGTCAACCGACCAAGCTGTCTCAATCCACCTAGAGCGCTCAAAATACTATCAAAAAAACCCACCTCCAGATTACTGGGACGGTGTTCACACCATGACAACAAAGTGAAGGATGAAGGGTGAAGTATGAAGGATGAAGAGTGAAACTAGAAAATAATAGGATTAACTTTCTAGTACTTTGAGAGCTAAGTATTTCTTAAGCCTTTATCCTTCATACTTCATCCTTTCTTAGCCCTTCTCTTCGCCTCCTTCATCACTTTGGAAGAGGTTTTGGCCAATAGCGAGTTGCTTTTTAGCAAGTTTCAACTGTTTCCAAAGAGCTTTTATTTGGTCGTAAGACTCTTCTGGGGAAATCTTACCAGCAGTTTCCAGGTTGCAAATGTAGCTCACCCGTTGAGCAAATTCCTGTAGATTAGCGTTAAAAACCAGATTCTCTGGCTTAACCTGACCGTAATAGCGACTGCGAGGATACAAAAAATCAGATCGATCTACCATAGCTATCTCCTTATCTTAAAAATCCGCAACCCAACCAAAAACCTAGAGTAATTACCTACTTGCTTTAAATAAAGCTATTTTCGGGGTTTTCAACGAATTCAGACAATTCTATAGGCATTCGACGCTCCTGATAGAGTAAGCTGGTTCGAGAGATAAATCACTTGCTACCTATATATTTCCTTTAGAAAGCTACCCAATCAACAGTGCTTTTACGGGACTTTGAACAGAAAGCTAATCAATTAACAGTACTTTTTTGGTAATTCTTCTGATGCAAGACTTAGCAAAGCTACAGTAATTGCCTCTTGGATGTCAAACTTTATGTGAGATATCGCAAATTATTGCCATGCAAAAAAACGCTAATCGCTCTATAGTTCTTCAAGAGCCAGGGCTGACGTGTTCATTACTGCCAGAGGGGCAATCGGTCATTGCTTGCCGTTACTCACGCTACCTTCTGCGGGGGCGCGGCTTAAGTCCTGACTAAGCCGAAACCAAGCGAGCCTTGCGATTTATCTCGTGACAACTAGATTCTATTGTAGTTATGTCAACTCTGCTCTGGCTCCTTTGCTATCAACCCTTAGTTAACCTTAATTTAACGTAAGGTTAGCAAACAGGAGCCAGTTTCAGTTAGGTCACTCAGTTGAACTATCTGAGACCTTGTTTAGTACTCTCTTGTGTGCAGCGGCTTTTCCAATCAACTCATTCCACGCCAAAAATACTCTATATGTCTGCTCATCAAAAACTCTACGAAGGCAAAGCAAAGATTCTTTATACCACCGATGACCCGGAGGTGCTGCTAACCCACTTTAAAGATGATGCCACGGCTTTCAATGCCCAAAAACGGGGTCAGATTACTGGCAAGGGTGAGATCAACTGTGCGATCGCAACCCATTTGTTTCGACTGCTAGAAGCCGAAGGCATTCCGACGCACTTCATTGACCGACCAGCGCCAAACCAAATGCTCGTCAAAAGCGTGAAAATTGTGCCATTGGAGGTGGTAGTCAGGAACATTGCTGCTGGGAGTCTATGTCAACAAACTGGTTTACCAGTGGGCAAGGTACTCCCGACGCCGTTGGTGGAATTTTATTTTAAGAACGACGCTTTAGGAGACCCCTTGTTGACGAGCGATCGCTTATTCCTGCTAGAACTGGCAACGCCGGAACAACTCGACCACCTGAGGCAGCAGGCTTTGCACATTAACGAGCTTCTCACAGCTTTTTTCAACCAATGCGGCATTACACTAGTAGACTTCAAGCTGGAGTTTGGTGTAACTTCCAGCGAACAGCTGCTATTGGCAGATGAAATCAGCCCTGATACCTGTCGCCTTTGGAACCAAGCTGAGACAGACCCCGATCGCCGAGTAATGGACAAGGATCGGTTTCGTCGTGATTTGGGAAATGTAGAAGACGCCTATCAGCAAGTTCTAGAGCGAGTTCTGGCAGGAAAAATTAAGTCCTAGCGGTTGACGGTCTACGCTTAATAATTGAGCAAATTGCTAAAACTAGCAACAGACAATGGA
>DATNPI010000286.1:0-7894 GCA_036703325.1 Coleofasciculaceae cyanobacterium | reverse complement strand
AGAGACATAATTTCAGCGACCTCACTCTCAGAAAGCTCAAACCACTCCCCATTCAAATGCTGATGAGCATACTTGGCGTGTAATTGCTTCTCAGCAATATACATATCATCTACTGGAATTACGTGCAAAATCTCGAACGGGAAAGGTAGCTGAAGACCAATTTGTTCAAAACGCACATTCGGTTGTTTTGAGCGACCAATCTTAAAGTATCGGTCTGCTTTAACAAGGTAAACATAGCCTGGTCGATTTGGGCGTAGAACAACAAGCGCTTCTTTTGTTTTTTCCTTCTCAATCTGACTCTGCTGATTTTCTACCAGTTGTTCCTCTAAAAGACGTTGTGCTTCACGGTGCAGATCTGTCAAAAGTTCAAATAGCCGATGATCCTGATTTTCGATAAGTGTTGCTATGGCTGGACTATTAACATCAACGAAAAACTCAGGTGCGAATGTGCCGTATGCAATACAAGCATTCACAAGGCTTCCAGACAAATCGCTGTAATCCAGTTCAGCTTCAAATCTTATGAGTTGAACATTATGTTTTCGGACAATTGGCACCATAGTAGCAACTAAAACTAGCTAACACCATATTAAAAATAGCTGCGAACATGTTTTACTGCATCTACTGATCGCACAACCATAGCTACTTCGAGAGCTGTTGCACAAATGCGGTATGTTCTGGTGCAGCCAACCCTTCGAGGCAACACAGCTAGCACCCGCCTCATATTCCCTACCAATAAGTCATCCGCTGCCAACCACAAGCCTGGAAACACCTGACTCCGAATCACCCCATTCTCATCAGCTGACAATTGTTAGACCGCCGCGATCTTTCCTTTATAATCCCCGTCCCGGTTTGCAATCTGCAAAACCTAGTGCCTCTGTGTCGAGGAAACTGGCGATTGCCATCTCAATGACTGCTTCAATTGGATAGTCAATTTCTGCTGCACGGGAAATTAAAGCTGCTCGAATTCGCTCAGGCAGTCGTCCCAAAATGATTTCGGCATCAGTGGGAGAAAGTTGCTCCTGAAGTTTGGCTTGCATAGCTTCACCTTTCGGCTGGAATTTGGACGTTGTAAGGGGGTTCAGTGGCTCTTAAAATGATAGCTTCTAGCTCCAATAGTAACGCAGGGTTCTCCCAGTAAGAAATTGCTTGCACTGCAATCCGAATGTCCTCATCACTATATTTGTCTAACCATGCCCACAAAAAAGCCTTGTGCCCGCCACTGAAGCGTCCTCGTAGACTCTTGGTTTTACCGATGTAGAGCAACCCATCGGTTTTGTGCCTGATTGCATAGATGCCAGGACGAGCAGGAATGTCGCCAAACTCGCGGCTCAAGGGTTGGCATTGCTCAAAGGGAGTGAAGACGATCACATCAAGGATTCTCTGAGCTTGGATTGGTAGTTCAGAGTCGTTTGTTGGCATTAAAGCAAGAGGATTGATTGCACAGAAATTTTGCTAATACTACCGAATAACGCACTCTAACATCGATAAGAAGATATTTTGATAGCATCTATCGATCGCAGAATCATATCTACTTCAATAGCTGCTCCACAAATACAGTATGTTCTGGTGAACCCAACCCTTCCTGCAACACAGCGAGCACTCGCCCCATATTCCCAGCCAATAAGTCATCCACTGCCAACCACAAGCCTGGAAACACTTGACTCCGAATCACCCCATCCTCATCCACAGGCAGTGGAACATACTCCCCCTCCTGCAAATAAAACCAATCCAGTCTCTGCTCAAACACTTGCCAAACGATATACTCTCTAATGCCATTGCGACGATAGGCTCGTTTTTTATCACCAAGATCGATCGCTGCGCTACTCGCCGCAATCTCTGCCACCAACTCCGGTGCCCCCTCTATATAATCATCCTCACTGAGGCGTGCCTGACCTCCAGAGTGTTCCTCAATCATCAGCACCGCATCGGGTTGGGGTTCATTGTCCAAATCTAAACGAACGGTGGGTTCAATTCCCAACTCAATACTAGGTGTTGCAACCTTGTAATTGCCCAGCCAAACGATCAAATTTGCGTGAGGTTGACCATGACTCCTAAAACGTAATGCAGCAGGCACGTAGACAACTCCTTCAATCAGTTCAGCTTTCCTGAGATGGGGCATAGCATTGTAGCGTCGCTCAAATTCGTAGCGATTTAAGCGATCGCCACTTTCGAGCGGTGGAATTGGGAAAGGTTTTTGATGAGGAGGCGTTTTGACCATTACTGGTGTAGTGGGTTCGGGTTGCTTGCGGGAGCATCCTCCGATCATATCCACTTATGCTGGACGTATGGGCGATCGCAAATGAGTGGCCATACTGGTCATGAATGCAGATGGCAATGTGCTGTATCGTTCCAATCAATGGACTGCCGATCTGGATGTCACGAACCTCTGGACATCGCGTCCGCAACTACCGCCTTTCCCATCACCACCTTCTGATCAACCAACAGCCCCATTTTCCGAAGCCAACCCACCCTTTCGAGAACGTTCGCAACCCCCGCTTGATCGACCACCGCCCACTCCTCGATTCGTCACCCAGCGCACTGCAACCGGAACATGGCGGATTGGTGCAGCCACGACACCCTTTACTCAAGTGGCGATCGCAGTAAGCTTAAATGCGATCGCTCAGGAGATGGTCGTCATCCGCAACATCTTCCTGATTTCAATTCCAGGGGTGCTTCTGCTTGTAGCAGGTGGAGCATGGGGAATCGCTGGAAGCAGCTTGCACTCTATTCGACGCTTAACCACGAGCATTGGGAATGTCACCGCTAGCGGTCTGGAACAACGGGTTCCCATTGGTGCAACGGATGTTGAATTTGTTGAGTTGATTCAGGTGTTTAACCAGATGTTGGAACGTCTGGAACGTAGTTTTAAACAAGCATCCCGCTTCAGTGCAGATGCTGCTCACGAACTCAAAACTCCGCTCGCAATTTTGCAAGGGGAACTGGAACGCACCCTGCAACAAGCAGAACCTGGCTCAGAGGTGCAACAGGGACTGAGCAATTTGCTAGATGAAGTACGCCGTTTAAGCGGGATTGTGCGTAAACTATTGCTGCTTTCTCTAGCGGATGCCGGACAAATGAACCTGCATCGAGTTGAGGTGGATTTGTCTGGCTTGTTAATTGAGATGTTGGAAGATATAGAACTGCTGGCACCCCATCTTGAGATTCAAACGGAAATTGCTGAAGGTTTGTGTGTGCAGGGCGATCGCGACTTACTCATTCAGGTCTTGCAAAACTTGATTAGCAATGCCATTAAATACAATTTCCCAAACGGCTGGATTCGGATTGAGGCTCACCGTCAGGGTGCAACTGTATCGATTACCATCAGTAATTGCTCGAAAGAGATACCAGTTAGCGATCGAAACCGCATTTTTGATCGCTTCCATCGCGGTGACCCAGCCCGGACGCGCCAAGTGGAGGGAATTGGATTAGGGCTAAGCCTAGCGCGGGAAATCGCACGAGCACACGGTGGCAACCTGACGCTTGTCCCAACATTATCTGGACAGACTGCATTTACCCTAGCCTTACCAGTCGGGTTGTAAAAGCTAAGTACTGTTGGATTGAAAAAAGAGGAACCAAACATACCGTTAGGAAGAGGTAGTTACTGAAGGTATGGAGGCACATGGAAGGAAGATTAAGCCTGGTTAAGGGAACTCAGTGATGATTAAAAAAGTAACAATAACTACTGCCCTGATGGCAGCCGGACTAATTACCTCTTTAGGATACACAGCTGTAGCTCAGACAAATCGACCTGCACCGTCGCCAAACCAATCAGCACCTGCACCAAACCAACCCGCATCGTCACCCAGCAGAAGCCAAGTCAGTCCGCTAGACAGGCAGTTTGTGATGGACGCCGCCCAGGGGGGAATGGCGGAAGTACAACTTGGGAAACTGGCCTTGGAGCGGTCAACGAGTCCCGATGTGAAGCGGTTCGCGCAGCAGATGATTGAGGAGCATTCACAGGCGAATCAAGAACTCATGCGGATAGCTACCGAGAAGGGACTGACTCCTCCACCAACAGTAGGTCCAAAGTACGAAGCAGCAATGATGCGGCTGATGGAGCTGTCTGGAGCGAGTTTCGACCAAGCCTACATGAACGAGGCGGGGGTCAATTCTCACCTCGAAAGTACAGCTGTATACCAGCGCCAAGCAGCGCTTGGACAAGATCCAGATCTTAAAGCTTTTGCTGCCAAGACTTTGCCAAGGGTACAGGGGCATTTGGAAATGGCTGAAGCGATGACAGGTAATAGATCTGCGCGGAACAACAGAGTTCCTACCATGGGTGATATGCCTATGGGTCAATGAATTTCGTGAAAAAAGAGGGGTTCAATGTCCCTCTTTTTCACCGAGAAATTGGGTCTGTGGATCTCAAAACGATCGCGACGGCAACGCTGCGAAGAACAAGCGATCGCCTTCTCTTAACAGACGTTATTTTTTGTAGTTAATCAAGGTTGTGCAACATACTCAGAAGTAATCGCTTTCGCCTTTCCGGCTTTTACCATAGCTTGATAAGTCAAAGCCGCCGCTTCAGCACGAGTAAGAGTCTTATTCGGCTCTAGTCTACGACGATTGGGGTAATTGACTACAAGACCCCCTTCTGTGGCTACTCCTACGATGTCGGTTGCGTATTTAGGAACTTCAGCAGCGTCCTGATAAATCTTTAAAAATTCCTTGGGAGCAGAAGTTGAAGCCAAACCAAGTCCCTTTGTCAGCGATACCAAGGCTTGCACTTTAGAAATCTGTTGATTAGGTCGAAACATATTCCCAGGGTATCCTCGCAAAAAACCACTTCTGGTCGTTTCCTGGATTGCTGATGATGCCCAAAAATTGTTGCGTACATCTTTGTAGTCTGGAGCAGCCATAACCACTTTCTGGTCAAAAGCTTTTTGTAACATAGCCGCAAATTGTGCCCGTGTCACCGGTTGGTTGGGGCGGAAAGTACCATCACGGAAACCAATGAGGATACGGCGTTTAGCCAGTGTTTCAATGTAAGGGCGTGCCCAGAAGACCTGGGGAATATCTGAGAAATTAACCGGCGCAGGACTTGGAGTTACGGTCTTAACTGGGGATGGAGATATCGCTACCGATGGGACGGGAACAACTGGAGTAACTTTTGATGCGTTTTCCGGAGTTACTGCTGTTGCTGTTACATTCGGTGTCGTCGGTGCGATAACCGTTCCTGGCATGACTCTCCCTACCGCACTAGGTTTGGGTGAAGGTGTCGCTTGTTTCTGGGTTGGTAAGCCTTCTGCTGGTGTTGGGTCAGCTGTGGCGTTAGGACTCGCTTGGGGAGTAGTTGTAGTTAATGAGGGGGTTAAGTTCCCAAAACTGAACCCCTTGTCACGCAGTGACACTAGGAAAATTGTGCCGATAGCAGTAAAGGCGATGACAACGCCAACTAACTCATCAAAGCCAAGAGAGGAGCGGGGGTCAGGCGGAGGTAAATTGGTCATCTGCACTTCACCGAACTAGTGTCAAGTCTGTCTCCACTCCGATTAACTGACTGGAGAGAGTTCAGGTTTACTTTCTTCTGGTTTTAGTTTAGCGGCAAAATGCTTTTCAATTAGCGTTGGAACTTCTTGGGGAGCAACTCCGGTATAACGAGATTTATCTGGCATGAAGACTACACAGGGCCCTCTCTTACACTCCTTCATGCAGCCAGTACCTTTAATAGCAACTTGGTCTTCTAGTCCGCGAGTGCGCAGAGATTCTGTTACTGCCTGACAAATCTCATCGCCACCTCGCTTGCGGCAAGAGGACTTTTGACAAACCATTACACAGGCTTTGGTTTTAGTAGGCGCAGCAACTGGTGGTTGGAAGATACTGTGTTGCTGAGTAGGAGCTGTTAATTTCACCTGATAAGCTTTCAGCTTCAGTTCGCCGGTTTTATATTTGTACTTCTGTTCACCAAAAATTTCTATCCAGTCTCCTGCTTTGAGTACCTCCCACAAGGAGTAGCGCAGCTCTTTTGAGAGCTTGATGTAGCGTTCTCCCTCTGCTGTCGCTACCCGTATACGTTTTGGTTTTTCTCCAAGGTCACCGACAAAACTGACGAATCGTCCTTCCAGACTGAACGTTGAAACTCTCTCTTCCTTTTTCAATTTACTTACGCCTCAATCCTACTATCTGCATATAACGCTAACCTAATTGATAAATTATGTCATCTATTTGGCTTTATATTTCTTTAACCTTCTGACTTTTGGAGTCGGCTGTGACATTACTCATCTTCAGTACTTACGCACTGGTCTCCTAACCGCCAATTTGGAGAGAACAAGCCTCATGGAGGAAAAGGGTAATAAAGTCAAGGCTATTGAGAGTCATTCCTCACAATAGCCTTCTCTGCTGCTGAAAGAAGCCAGTTGCTTCAACTGGCAGAGTTGTCGGATTGCTGATCGATTTGTAACTTGGCTAGAGCTTCTACCTGTTTGTCTAAACCCTGTAGAATCTGGTTAAGAGCTGGTAGCGCCTCTAGGCTTATAGGATGTCGGTGAGAGCGAGCGCAGATTTCGTTTAACTTTCGCTGTAGTTGTTGAGCCAGCGTCAGCGCATCCTGACTCAGCTTGTCTAACTGTTGGCGCTGGTAAAATTTCAAAGCAACTCCCCGTAACACCTGAAGCGTTGCCTCTTCTCCGTGGGTACCGGGCATTACCCGCAAACGTAGCAACAAATCTTCTTGCTGATAGCGTCGCTCAATCTCCACCTGTTTAGCTTGCATGACAGGGAGCAGAGGTAAGCTTACGAGCCGCTTCAGCTCAATAATTACACCTTGAAACACCGGCAAGGTTAGTCCTTCTAAGACGGACTGCAATACACCGTCTTGGCTCCAAAGGATGCGACCTTGCCCGGATTGCCGCTCAAAATAGAGACGACCAATTCCACCAATTAACACTCGACCTAATAACTCTTGCAGCAGTTGCTGTGGCGGTAACGTGGCAATAAACTCTATAGGACGAGATAAATGAAGCGCTTGCACTTCCAGTGGCGGCAGCCCCTCAATCGGCAGTGAAACTCTAGATATTGACGTAGGTGCCGTGGTGGGTGCTACTGCCTGCACTTGATGCCGTTCTACTGACGGCATATTGCTTGGCAATCGCAGTATATGATTCGATTCTAGAGAGGATTTGTTGCTGTTTTCACTGAGTTGCTCAGACGATATGGGTGAGGTTAGCTCGTCATCTGAGTGGCTACGCAGCTCAGAGTCAGCGACTTGAGAATCATTCAAAACCAGAGTGGGTTGCTCAGACCGTGGAACTGTAGAGTTAGTTCTGACCGCTGGTTTTTGGTGCGATGAGGAGGTGTGGGTATAGTTCAAGTAGGCAGACAGCATTGCCTGATGCTCCTCGGCAGCGATCTGTTCCGTTTTGAGGGAACAGTTCAGGTAGGCGAGGATGTGACGGACATAACCTAAAGCCGATGAATCGTTAGGCGCTACCATACCGAGCTTTAGGTGCCTACCTTCCAAAGCTAGGGGCAAAAATTGATAGTACAGGCAGGCTTCAAAGGGCAGAATACTGTCAATGAGCCGAAACATTTGCTCAGTATCCCTGCTGGAAAGATCTGAAGCCTGAGAGGGAGAGGGCGTCAGCTGACTGGGAGTTTCGGGCTGGGCTGGGTTGCTGGGTGAGGGCACCATAAAAGAATTTTTCCAACCTGAGTAGCGACTGGTCTAGATGCCCCAAGAGCGCAATTTCTCAGAGTTTCGGTTAGGGATTTGTGAGATTCCCCGACAAACCCCTGTTCAATTTCAGCCGAGAGTTGTGGGTAAGTTCCTTGGCTTAGAAGAGCTTCTTTGCCATTTACCTGGGCTTAAGAAGCGCTTCGTAGAGCTTGAGCTGCTAAATAAAGTTTACTCCATTCACCTATTACCTGGTTAATTTTCATGTTGGAGTCTTTGGCG
>DATNPI010000250.1:0-15714 GCA_036703325.1 Coleofasciculaceae cyanobacterium | reverse complement strand
GCAACGATCTTGGCATGTACAACCCGAAAAGTAAGTCAGACGAGTGGCTACGATCAGCTGGGTCAGTAGTAGATGGAAGTTTGATAGGGTGCAAGTGTTACTATACCGAAGAGAGCTGATTGCCATGCGTGAGTTTGTGGTTAAGAGAGATGCGTTCGTGTTAGCGCCGCAGAACCCTCAGGTTCGCATTAGTCTAACAGAGCTCTCTAGGCTTGGCCTTGCTCACACATCGCCCTTCTCCTGAACACTTATTTGCGCTATGCATTCTGAATACAAAGCGCAATGTTGAGAACGTGTTAAGGGTTAATTATGGCAATTAGTCTGACGGTATGGCAATGCTTGCTTGTGTCCAATCTAGCTAAGGAGAGTTCGCTACCGCTACGTCCACCTTTGGGGCGCTTAATGCGCTAGCCACATACGGGACGCGCTCCTCAAAAGGAGAGTTTTTGCTAACGTCGCCGAGAGCGCGATCGCTTCGCGTATTAACGAAGCGTCTTCAACTTCATAGAAGCAACCTGATTAGTAAATTTTGACATCCTGCTCTACCAACCGCAAGCGTTAGTGTAGGGGATTCCTAAGTGTGCTTACGTGTATATTGCTACTCCCCATAAATAGTTACAACGACTTTTCGTTGGCGCGGCTTGATATCACATTCAAGATGAAAGATTTGTTGCCAAGTTCCTAACTCTAACTTTCCATCCTGCACAGGCACCGTTAGCGAAGGACCAAGCCATGTTGCTTGCAGGTGAGAATGTCCGTTGCCATCGTGCCACATCTGCTCATGTCCATATTCTCGACTCGGCGGAATGAGCTTATTTAAAATTTCAGGTAAGTCGCGTTGCAGACCA
Organism: Coleofasciculaceae cyanobacterium; assembly: GCA_036703325.1. GTDB lineage: Bacteria > Cyanobacteriota > Cyanobacteriia > Cyanobacteriales > Coleofasciculaceae > DATNPI01. The sequence goes on along the minus strand of DATNPI010000250.1, from coordinate 14,866 downwards.
GGCTCAAACTCAATGGTGCCAATTGCTCCCGTACTACCAATGTTAAAGACGTGAGCCATTCCCGTCTTGATGCCAGAGTTCTTGACAATAGCATTGACCCTGTCAGTAATGTCATGCATATCCCCATGACTGGCTGTGGAAAGGTGGATGTCCTCTTGATGAACCATGATTTGAGTTGCGTATCGTCTTCATTTGACTTCATTGTTACTGATTGAAGTCAGCACTGAAGGTTCATCAACGCCTTTGCTAGAAGTCCTTGCACAGCGATACCTTGCCTCAAGAGGCAGAAGACATTGAGCCAGTAAGCATCTAAGCCAATCAAAGCAAGCGAATACTTTTGTGATTAACAACCGAAAATTGGCTCACCAAAAGTATGTACCCTGATGGGAGGGAGAGGATGTGAGCGTATTTTATAGAAAAAGTGCGATCGCTAGTTGTTAGTTCTGCTTTGCAAGCCTAGGTAGCATCACCAGGCTTCCTATCTCACTGGAAGAAAAGCCGCGCTTTTGAGCAATGGAGATGCTCCCTGTTCTCAAGAAGCGCGGCACACGGTACTACTGCCTAGCTGATAACTCTTGATTGAACGTCCTCAACCCCTTTGCTCATTGATGACCTTGAGCGAATTGATTGATCTATACACATCTTTCCGTAGTTCAATGCCTCTTCAAGAGTGTAGAAACAGAAAGGTCCACTATAGGATTGTCCTTCTGGATCAATGTAGTCAACGGCGATACCGTTCAACTCTTGAGTTGTAAGTAGTCTCCATTCTTTATAAGAAGTCATTGTCCTAACCTCTGTTAATCTGTGAAGGTTTACGAGGTGGGTCAGGTAACAAATAGTCACTGTAACGTAGAGTTCCAGTGATATCTGCTTAGGAGACCCCAACGACAACGGCTTGTACCAAGCTTGTGTCTATGGTACTCCTCCCATTGCCTACGGAGTTAGCTGACGGGCTAAGGCTGGAAGGTGCCTCTCTCACAACTGAGATTCGCCCCAAAAATTGGTTCCTCCGCTCTTAATCTGGCTTTTGACGTGCTGCAATGATTCGATATGCCAGACGTAGGATTAGGCTACCCACTGGAAATGTAGATATGATAACGATTGGTTGAGCTTTTGTCAAGCTTTGCAGACGCCTAAGAAATATAATTTCAGGATAGAAGCCAGCTCACTGAAAATTACGGTTGTCAGACTGAGCAGGAATAATACAATACCCTTGCCCCTACAAAAACCTGTATTGAACCCAAATGAATAGTTTGTGAAAGTATACCGAGGTAATCAAAAAATTCAATTTGGCGATCGCTTCGATCAAACCGAGCGGGTGCGTACAAGAAGTGTACACACCCGCTTAATTGCATCGTATTTCCAGGTTTAATCTAATTACACCAGTTAAAAAAAGCTGCATCTAATGCAGTACCAATAATTGCTCTCATCCTTGCAATAGTAACATCCGTCCCACCAGACACAGGCATCGTAGGAAGATACAAAACGTTGAGAATTCAGTAGATTCGCTACTTCATCTTTCCTATCTGCTGAGGGTCTGCGTGCCTCCTGGTTAAGTGTCTTTTGCAGTTTGTCAGAAACACGCTCTAACTCATAAAGATTTGCCACCGCCAAAACCCCTTAAATTATTGATTTCAATTGTCCAGAGCTTCCCAGGCAGTAGGGAAGTCTCCAGTTTAAAATATTCTTTCCAAAGACTACCAACTCTCATAGGTTAATTCCTTTTATTGAAATATTTTGTTGAAATCACCCCAAACAAAGCAATATTTTTTTACATTTTGATTGAAACAGATACAGCCTGTAAAACTTTTAAAGTTAATGGCTGTAGTTGGTAATTATGGCTAAAAAAATTAATTAATGTAACACTAAGAGTTCAAACATCTGACAAAAAAATATCCGCTCTATTGATCACATCCATCAAGAGCGGATAACTTTTTATGACGCTGCCAAGGATGAACCTTAGCCAACTGCTTGGAGCAACAACTCTTGCTGCTTGCCCTGCAATACCTTCACCTGACCATCATCATCGACATCAATAACAGTTGTGTCTCCATCGTTAACTTGACCAGATAGCATTGCCTCAGCCAAGCTGTCTTCCAGAAGGTGCATGATTGCCCGTCGTAACGGTCTAGCACCATAACTGGGATCGTAGCCTTCTTTCACCAAGTGGTCTTTGAACCGTTCTGTGACTTTCAGCGTGATTCCTTTCTCCATGAGGCGCATCGAGATTTCACGCAGCATGATGTCAGCGATTTGCTTGACTTCATTTCTCGTTAGCTGGCGGAAGACAATAATCTCGTCGAGGCGATTCAGGAACTCAGGGCGGAAGTACTGCTTGAGGTCTTCATTGACCTTATCACGGATGCGGTTGTACCTAGACTCAGCTTCATTATCGGAGTATTCAAAGCCGAGACCACTACCACCTTTTTCGATTACCTTCGAACCAATGTTAGAGGTCATGATCAACAGTGTGTTCTTGAAGTCCACTGTGCGACCCTGAGCATCGGTCAGCCGACCGTCATCCAACAATTGCAGTAGCAGGTTGAAGACATCAGGGTGAGCTTTTTCGATTTCATCGAACAGCACTACTGTGTAAGGCTTGCGTCGGACGGCTTCAGTGAGTTGACCACCTTCGTCATGACCTACATATCCTGGAGGCGAACCAATCAGCTTGGAAACTGTGTGACGCTCCATGAACTCTGACATATCTAGTCTAATCATCGCTTCTTCTGAACCGAAGAAGTATGATGCTAACGACTTGGCAAGTTCTGTCTTACCAACACCAGTAGGGCCGGAGAAGATAAAGCTAGCAATGGGACGATTGGGGTTCTTTAACCCGACTCTTGCCCGACGAATCGCACGGGAGACAGCGCTGACGGCTTCATCTTGACCAATTAGACGCTGATGCAGGGTGTCTTCCAGGTGTATTAGCAATTCCGATTCGGATTCAGTCAGCTTGGTGACAGGCACCCCAGTCCAAGAAGCAACGATGTGGGCGATGTCTTCTTCATCAACGACGAGGGTGAGGGCATCGTTTTGCTCCTGTTTGTTTGCGGTCAGGGTCTTAAGTTTGGTTTCAAGCTCTAACTCGCGATCGCGCAGTTCTCCCGCCTTGTCAAAATCCTGATCTGCGACTGCCTCTTCTTTTTCTTTAGTAATTTGACGCAGTTCTCGTTTCAGTGATTTTGCCTCAGGGGACGGCCCAGAGTTCCTCAAATGAACGCGACTCCCGGCTTCATCAATCAGGTCGATCGCTTTATCTGGCAAGAAGCGGTCTTGGATATAACGGTCTGAGAGTTTAGCGGCTGCTTCCAGCGCGTCGTCAGAGATTGTAACTTTGTGGTACTGCTCATAAGTGTCACGCAGACCATGCAGAATCTCAATCGTGTCCTCAACTGAGGGTTCTCCCACCATTACTGGTTGGAAACGCCGCTCTAGAGCAGCATCCCGCTCAATGTGCTTGCGGTATTCATCCAAAGTCGTGGCTCCCAGGCACTGCATTTCGCCTCGTGCCAGAGCAGGTTTGAGAATGTTTGCGGCATCCATGCCACCTTCAATTGACCCTGCGCCAACTAGGGTGTGGATTTCGTCAATCATCAAGATGATGTTTCCGGATTGACGAACTTCCTCCATAACTTGCTTGAGGCGTTCTTCAAAGTCACCACGGTAGCGGGTGCCTGCTACCAACAAGCCCATATCCAGAGTAATTACCTGCTTGTCTTCCAAGAGGTCAGGAATGTTTTTGTCAACAATGCGTTGGGCGAGACCTTCAGCGAGCGCTGTTTTACCGACTCCCGGCTCCCCAAGCAACACTGGGTTATTCTTTGTACGACGACCTAAAATCTGGATGACACGTTCAATTTCCTTGGCTCTACCAACCACAGGGTCAAGCTTGCCTTCTGCCGCTAGCTTGGTCAGATTAGTGCCAAACTCTTCTAAAGTTGCTTTCTTACCTTCGGCACTTCCCATAAACGAAGACCCTTGTTTAAAAGCAGTGGGGGCAGCAGCTACCTCTCCTAAAGCCCGAATCACTGCGTTACGGACTGTTGGCAGATCGACATTCAAGTTTTCCAATACCCTGGCAGCAACACTTTCCTTGCCTTGGGTAATTGCCAGCAATAAATGTTCTGTACCGATGTAGTTATGTCCGAGTTGACGAGCCTCTTTGAAGGATTGCTCGAAAATCAGCTTGACTTTGGGGGTGAAGGGAAGTTCAGCTGGAAGAGGACGAGACCCCCGACCGATAATTTTTTCTACCTCTACCCTTGCGTTTTCGAGGGTGATGCCCAAGTCACTCAGCACAATGGCCGCAACACCCGTTCCTTCTTCAATCAATCCCAAGAGAATCTGCTCGGTTCCCACAAGGTTGTGTCCCAGGCGACGAGCTTCTTCCTGAGCGAGCATAATTGCTTTGATGGCTCTGTCCGTAAAATGTTCAAACATGGTGGGTTTACCTTACCGAGCGGTTTAAGATGCGGGCGAAATTGCAATCACCCTTGTATAAACTTTTATGTACTTTCTAAGAACAATGTATCTCTCTAAGGTAAACAACAGCAGTGGGTAGAACCGTAATCTTTGGGAGTAGTAGCCGCCTGTCTTTGCGTAACTGTAGTGCGCAATCGGCTGGGCTGGATAGGAGGAGGTCGCGAATGCCTGGTCATCCGTGTTCGAGTTACCGAATTAAGAACGTCTCTGCGGTGTGAGGGTTATTTCCTGTGACAGATGTTTTCCGGGCAAGCTCCACAGTTCTAGGTAGCAATCCTGCAAGTCGAGCAATTAACTCGTTAGGGATTTTTTGCACTTCTTCGGCTCCTACCCACTGACTCAATTGATTCAAAATCGACAAAGCACGGCGCAAAGGTGCTTCCACCTGTGCAATGTCCTGCAACTGCTGACTAAAAGCCATACGCTGCTGAAATGCCTGCTGGCGTTGCGAGTAAGTTGTCGGTGCGTCAAATTTTACGGAGCCAATGACGTAAACTGAGGTGCAATTCACATCAATACTACTGCCGACAACAGCACCAGAACCGACAAAATCCGCATAAAAAGGTTTGTGTAAGATTATTCCTCCCTGACAGTCTGCTGTTAGGGATAAGAACTGTCCACTTTTAAAGAAAGAGAGTGGTAGAGACGCAGAGCCAGAATTGACTTGCTGATTCAGAAGCCTTACAAGAGCTGTGTTAGTAGCGTTGTTATCCATATGCACCACTCAATAGAAGAGAATTAGTCACCACATAGGTATATTTCTCCAGGGGGCGGAACCTATGCAAAAATTTGGCAGTTATGTGGTTCTTTTGCAGGCAATACTGGATGGACGTCTGAATCCTTCCCCACTAAGGGCTTAGGACTTCCTTCTGTGTGGCGACAGTCTTCACAAAACATTCACAAAATATTCACACCGATTTCGTACTCTGTTTATTAGAAGAATGATAGTGACCCGCTCAGTAGTACCCTGCGCGGGTTTTTGCTAGGCATCATTCGTTTGTATCTTTCCGAGTTCTTGACGCTCTCTTGCTAAGGTGATTATTTCTTAGCTGTTGACGCCCCCGTCGGTGTTTGGGGGCTTTCTTAGTGGCTTTTAATATAGAAAAACAGCTATGCCTCGCTGGATGCAAAGGAAGAGAAAGGAAGAGGAGGGGCGATCGCTCAGGCTTGAAAAGCGAGAAATTAGCACCCCCAATAAGATACGTACAAGAAACCTCTCTAGCCGAGGAACGCCTTAACCTCCACTCCAAGCAATCGGAGCACCGGGATAGGAGAATCGGGAGGCAGAATTGGCATTTGATTTAGTTTCTTCATCCAGCACATTCACCACCTGGTTATATGAGTCCTCTGCCTGTTGAAGAGAGTCCCCGATGCTGGTTAAGCCAAGTTTGCCGAACTCGGAGAGTGCCCCCATTAGGTGGAACACGTTGCCGGTTCTGGTGCTGCCATCAAAGTGCAATCGGTGGTGCGCGATGATATCCATTAGGTCGTTGGGCATTAACCCTCGGTAGCGCTCTTTTTGCAAGTTGTCAGAGGCAATGTAGTACTTCTCTCGACCTTGGTGGCTGTAAAAAAGACCCGTAGATTGGTCATAGCGACCGTTGGTCAAATACTTAAGCGTCATAAACGGATGGGTTGTGCCGCCTTTGCGCAGGTTGATTTCAATCGCCTGCAAATCCCAAGTTGCACCAGAGTCGTTGGGCTGACGAACGGCGACAAAATCAACACCATAGCGCTCCATTGAACCTTTCTGTGCCAAAGCTCGACCAACTCGTAAACCCATTTCTTGCAAGCTTAGTCGGTAAGCTTCATCAGCAGGGAAGCGGCAACCGAGATAAATTTGACCGTCTGGACCTCCTAAGATTTGATCGTGGGTAGAGAGAATATGTACCTCGCCATTCGGGGTGATGTATCCTTGGACGCTAGGCGATCGCTTTTCCTCTCCCTCAATAAACGCCTCGACAAGTGCCCCTAACTCTGGGACGCGACTGGCAAAATTCTCCCATGTCTCGGCGTGCGACTGAAAGCTTAAATGCTCCATGCGATCGTGAATTGCCGCCACTCGTTCGGTATGGGAAGCTCTTTCCGGAGCCGCCTCTGGTATCCTTCTCAAGTCAAGGATTGCATTACCCTCTCCAGAAAAGCCTTCGTTGAGTTTAATCACCATCCGCTTCAATTCCGGTTGGCGTTCCCACAACTCGGCAGCTGCCTCTGCTAAATCGTCAGCCTTCCAGATGCTCTCGCTACCATCAGGATGAGGGACACCGCTTTCGGCGAAAATTTGCCGACTACCGCTCTTTGTTCCCCAGTGCAACAACTCTGGATTTGGGGCTAGCAGGGGAATACCGAGTTGTACAGATAACTCTTGCTCTAGATAAGACGAGTTATAGCAAACCATGTAAGACTTTTGAGGGCGCAATGCTTGACGAATTCGCTCTATTAAGCGGGGACGCTCTAAAATCTTTTGGGTTAAGGGTTTGAGCGAGGCATCATAAGTCGAAAGCAGCAGTAGGCGATCGCGTGCATGAGAGAAGGGAATCCCTGGCAACAGCTGCAAATAGTAATCAATCACAATCGGCAACAAAGGCAGTGCCGTGATGTAAATTATCCGAGTGCGGGGGTTACGCAGACGAATCAAAGAAAACAAAAGCCGTTCTTCGTAGTGCAGAAAGCCTGGAATTTTCCCTAGTTCTCGCTGGTCAACACTAAGGGAAGGCACCACCAAAATATCGTGGTCATCCTGGTCAAATAAATCAAGGCTATTCCAGCGATCGCGCAACTGGCTCTGAAGGTGCCGAAATTGCTCCGCTTGCGCAGCGGAAGAAGAATTCAAAGTGTGCATCGCCCCAGACCCACCTCAATGTTGATAAATGCAATCTTAACGGTTGCTGGGGGAACTGGTTAACAAACTCTTCAGGACTTACGCAGCAACTCTACATATAGGGTACTCGGCAACGCACCCTACCCTACCCTTAGCCTTCCATATCTTCTACAGATTTAGGAACAGCCTCTGTCAGCACCTCATGCCCCTGTGCTGTCACCAAAACATCATCCTCAATCCGAATGCCAATACCGCGCCAACGGTCATCAACGGCTGGCTGACCTTCAGCTGGTTCAACGTCAGTACCAATATAAAGTCCCGGTTCCACGGTCACCACATGACCGGGCTGCAAAGTCTGCCAGTTCTCGCCGTGTTTGTAAACTCCGGCATCATGGACATCTAACCCTAGCCAGTGCCCGGTGCGGTGCATATAGAAGGGTTTGTATTTCTCTTCTTTGATGATTTCTTCAATATCACCGGCGAGAAGTCCCAAATCCATCAAACCTTCAACCAATACTCGGACAGCGGTATCATGAAATGAATTGTAGGGGTTGCCGGGTTGAACTTGGGCGATCGCTTCTATCTGAGCCTTCAAGACAATCTCATAAAGTATCTTTTGCTCTGGGGTAAACTTGCTCCCGACCGGGAAGGTGCGAGTAATATCGGCGTTATAGTAGCCATAGACACAACCCGCATCGATCAGCAGTAACTCGTTATCCTGCATTTGCCGATCATTCTCGATATAGTGCAGTACACAGCTATTGGCACCAGACGCCACAATTGAGGGATAAGCTGGCCCCATACCACCCCGCCGACGAAAGATATGTTCTAACTCGGCTTGGACTTCATATTCATAACGCCCTGGTTGTGTAAATTCTCGTGCATGGTTGTGCGCTTCAACAGAGATGGCAACGGCTTTACGCATCATCTCCAACTCCGCTGCACTCTTTACCTGACGCATCGCATGGAGAATTAGATTTGTGGATTCAATTGCCACTGGGCCTGTGCCGCGCTTGGGATAACCGGCCATTAACCGCTGCCAGTGCTTAATTACGGTGTCGTTGAAGGCGCGATCGCGTCCTAAGTGGTAATAAATCCGATCTGCCTTTTCTAAATACTTAGGCAACTTTTCATCCAGTTCCGCGATCGGATACGCCTCATCTGCACCAAACTTTTCCTTAGCGGCTTCCACACCAGTACGGTAGCCCGTCCAGACTTCCTTATCCCGTTCTTTAGGTTGAACAAACAAAATAAATCGGTGTTCTTCATGATGCGGCGCTAGCACGGCTACCGCTTCCGGTTCATTGAAACCCGTTAAGTAAAAAAAATCGCTGTCTTGTCGAAAAGCGTATTCAACATCATTATGCATTACGGCAACGGGTGCGCTCTTGAATATCGCGGTACCAGTGCCAATCTTAGCCATCAACTGCTCACGACGCTCTTCGTACTCTGTTTGCGGAATCATAACTGTCTTCAATATCTGGCTGTCATGGATTAATTGCCAACTCCGAAGGAGCAAGCTATTCAGGACTAGAGTTCACCTCTCTCTGGACAACTTGATGCCAGAGTTGTTATTCATTAAGGTATTACATCCCCCGGTCAGATTCGTTAGGGCGACCGAGGTGCGTCAGCAGTCATCGTGCTGAAACCTTACAGGCATTCTACTGAAACTTCAGACGTTTGGAAGCAACGTCAATCCTGAGAAAGGCTGATGTCAGCCCAAATTAGGAGTACTAAAACGTTGAGAGTAAAGGAGCCAGTATCAGTAGAAAGTAATACATATATTCACCAGAAGTTAAGACAAAGAGGTAATCATGGCATACTTTTCCCTCCAAGAATATGATCAAGTAACCGATCCAAAGGTAAAGGCAGTCTACGAGGAAATTCGGACTGAACTAGGATTTGGCATGGTGCCCAATCTGTTCAAATCGATGTCAATCAGCCCCAACTTTTTGGAAGCCAGCTGGAAAAAGTTCCGTTCGATAATCCTTCAGGGAGAGGTGCCCCGTACCATCAAGGAGATGATTGGTATTGCCATTTCCCAAGTTAATAATAGCCAGTACGCGCTCCAAGTCCACCTGCACGGGTTATCAGCGTTGGGAATTAGTGAAGAAGTTCTCCAGACGCTCATCTCTGACTTTGCCAACTGTCCGCTGCCAGAGCGCGAAAAAGCTGTCATTAGCTTTGGTGTACTTGCTGCGACTCAGCCCGATAAGTTAACTGTTGCAGATTATCAACACTTGCAAGAGCTGGGGCTGGATCAATCGGAAATCTTTGAACTTATTGCCACGGCGAACTTGTTTACAGAAGTCAATCAATATACAGATGCGATCGCCCTGGAAATTGACAATTTATGAGTTCTTACCCCTTTTCGATTAATGGCAAGAGGCTTGAATCTCAGGAGCGTGAACAACTCTTAGAGACAACTCGAAAGCTACTCACTGAAGTCCAAGCACTTTCTAGCCGCATTGCCGCGGTGAATGAAATCGCCAACGCAATTAACCGCTCCATCAATTTAGACGAAATTTTGCGGGTATTGGGCAAGCAAGCCAAATGGTTGCTGGACTTCAAACACTGTAGTGTCTGTCTCCAGAACAACAACAGTTCTTATCACCTCGTGACACTGTTTGGCTCTCCAGTAGAATGCAAATCCTGTACTTTCTCCGAAGACAATCCCATTAGTCGTGCGCTAAAAACGGGACAACCCCAACTGAACCCCAAAGACTATACAAGCACTTTTCTGTCCGCCTACGCTTCACAGATTATTATCCCCCTCGAAAGTGAAAACCAAATCATTGGTTCGCTCAACTTTGCCACGACGCCGCCAACTGTCTACACTCATGAAGATTTACGCATCGGCTACTTACTAGCTGTGCATGTATCAGGGGCTATCCGAAACGCCAAGCGTTTTGAGGAGATCAACCAGCTGTTTTCGGAGATGAACAAGTTGTACTCCCAACTAGAGGGGGAAAGACGCAAGTGTGACACACTGCTTTTGAATACACTTCCACTGAAGATTGCTGATGAACTCAAGCAAACTGGCAAAGTCAAACCAGTTCATTATGAATCTGCCTCGATTCTATTTACCGATTTCAAGGATTTCAGCAAGCTAGCTGAACAGCTAACGCCAGAAGAGCTAGTTAATGAGCTTGATTACTGCTTTTCTTACTTCGATATGGTCATCGAAGCACACAATCTAGAAAAGTTGAAAACAATCGGTGACAGTTATATGTGTGTGGCGGGAATTCCTACCCCCTCACCATCCCATGCTATTGATGCTGTACTAGCTGCCTTACAAATTCGAGCATTTATGGGCTGGCGGAGGCATGAAAAGGCTCTAAAAAATCAACCCCATTGGGAAATTCGGCTCGGCATCCACTCAGGCCCTTTACTAGCTGGTGTCATAGGAAAGAAGAAGTTTACTTACGATGTGTGGGGTGACGCAGTTAATACAGCTTCCAGAATGGAATCATCTAGTCTTCCTTGTGCTATCAATGTATCTCAATCAACTTTTGAGTTAATAAAAGATTTTTTTGAATGTGAATACCGGGGAAAAATTGCGGTAAAAAACAAGGGAGATATTGATATGTATTTTGTTAATAGCATCAAAAAAAATCTTTCCCTAGACCCAGTAGGTCTATTGCCAAATGATGAATTTAATGCTCTTTATTCAGTGCTACACCAAACGGACGGTTGAAGGCTGAGGATGATTAACCTCCGGAACCAGAATACATTTGGTCTAAGGCGATCGCTTATATCGAAAAGCTCGAAAAAATCCTGGCAAGCATGATGGTGTTATGGTATGGTTGCGATCGCAAGGTGCGGAGTATAGAAGCCTTATCAACTCGGTCTTACGCCGTTACATGGAGAACAGTAGCGGTAGGCAGTCGGTCTAAAACTGCGCTGCCAGCGTAATGCAAGAGTGGAACAATCTGCATAACCCAGCATCAACTAACAGCAAACTCGGTGTACTTTCTCCTCGCTGGTGCGTGGAAGGCTAACACAATATCATGCTTCGGTACGCCCATCTCTACCAATTCATTTGCAACCCCTACTTCCGTCCCATCATGCTGAATCCAGATTTTCTCATCTTTAATATCAATATGTAAAATACAACCTCGAATCCTTTCATTTCCATCCCAACCGACAGAAACAAGCTGATAATGGTCATGCCCTCGGTCAAAGATTACCTGAACTTCAACGTCTCCGTAAGACGGTTTGTAACTGCCATATTTTTTAAGTATGGTTTCAATATACTGGCGATAATCATCTAATCCAGCCATCTGATAATGACCTCCTCATCTTGGTCATATACGATTAATTTTAGTTGATAATCCTCAATTGCTACCTGACTAAATTCTAGTTTAAAAAAGGTATTGTAAACATCCAAAGGTACGGCTAAATATAAAGCTCTTTGCGGGTCTTTCTGCTTCAATGCTAAACGATAACTCATAAGCTGACCCAAGGCGGTGTGAAATTCAGAAATAAGTGACGCTCCGAGAAAGCTCTTTATTTCCACTGCAATCCGGCGGTTGTCTTTTTGGGCAGCAATCATCTTTTCGACTCCCAAATCAACGAATAAATCCACTCCTCCAAATTGCAGAAACAGCGGGTCATCTGTTATCGTCCACTCTTCCTTAATCAAGGCATTCTTGACCGCATCGTGAAACTTGTCTTTAGCCACTATTTCCCCTCAATCGCTTTGGGTTTTATCTATTGGAACCAGCATACGTCTGGCGCGATGGACGCTACCGCGTCCCGCTTCGCTAACGCTTCAGCCTTACCTGCAACAACCAAGGCAACGCAAGCTCCCCGAAAACATATTGACATTGTAAATACGCATACCTACACTTTAGGCATGGACGTATATTTCGTGCTTAACAGCCACTGCCTCCTGATGCAACACCCGAAATGGCAACAGCGGTGGGCTAACTTACCTCTGTTATCTCAGCACGAAGAGCTTTCCCAATATGAACGTTAACGATTCGAGCAATACCTCTCGTACTGATTGGGCTGCATTAGAGGCAATGACGGATGAGGAAATTGATTACTCTGATATTCCGCCTCTGACCGATGAATTTTTTGAGAAGGCTATGCTGAGACTGCCAGCCGCTCAAGCTGATAATCTGATTCAGTTAGACCCTGAAGTTATGGCATGGTTGCGATCGCAAAGTGCGGAGTACAGAAGCCTGATCAACTCGGTCTTAACTCGTAAGCATTATACTTTTCTTTACTCTTAATTTTCGTTTAAGCCCCGTTAACCAGAAAGGCAGGTCTACACCTGCCCTTCTGTAGGGATTTTGCCAGACTTTGTATTCTACTTCCGTATCAGGTTTAGTAGTTCTTTGGGAGAGGCTAGCAAGTCTATCGCTACAAAGAAAATCTTGCCTTGGGGATCTAATAAGAACCGCCACGCAATGTTCATACCTACGTCGTTACCGAACCAAGGAGTTTCTACTTTACCTGTCACTTTAATCTGCGTGTAGCCATTTTCTATGCTCTCGGCTACGCCCCGCTCTGGCATCAGCTTAAGTCCCACACATTCTTCACGCATATAGGTGAGAATAGCTGCTTTGCCGACTATTGGCTTCTGGAATGGAGGTTGCAGGGCACCTTCTTCAGCAAATAGACCCACAGCTGGCGTGAAGTCAAATGCATTCATGTAGTCAATGTAGCTCAATACCGTGTAATTGTTGATGCCCTCAATCTTGGTCTGAACACGTTCAGCTAGTGCCTTCGGTGTGCTGCGGGGGGCTTCGCGTTGTGCGTAATCCTCGCTGAGAGCTGGGTCGTATCCCATGTTAACTACGGTATTACGCAAGACTGTGATTTGTTGACCGGGATCGAGTTTCTTGATAGTTTCTAGCACGCCAACAGCATCAGAACTCATTTGATAACCAGGGGGGATGGGAGCGACTATGCCCTGTTTCATCAACTGCCCTAACTCATACCAGAAACCTAGCTTGGTGTTGACACGGAAGGAGGAATAGGTACGACTGATAGGAGTGTCAGCATTGCTAGCCAAATCATACATGGCTTGCGATTGAGCCTGTCCAGGCATTTGCTTGATTTCATCTAGTAAGCCTTCCGCTAGAACCATGCTGGCGGCTCCTGTGGCGGCGGAAGTAATAGAAATACCCATTTCGGTGTAGGCAAACCAGAGTAATGCTAGTTGATCCTCAACGCTGAGTTTATTGAATGCTTGCGTGGTTGCTGGAACCGCATTGGCAATTTGAGTACTAGGGAAAATGCCTTGAGCCGACTCGATGGTATAAGTCATGATTTTGCCAAAAACCCCTTTAGTGTTGAGCAGTTAATCAGTTTGAGGTGCGTATCTCTCTTGTTTGCCCTCTTCAACTTCATGTTGCAGTGTTTTGTTAAAAAATGCAAATAAATATTACAGATGATAATCATAAGAATCAAAGATGCTATAGTTAAATGTTGGCAATCAATTTGATTAAATTGACCCACTAATTCTTTTTGCAATATCAAGGTTCAAGAATTTGCTTGTCAACTCCATGCGCTAGCCGCTGCGACTCGATTTCCCAAGATTGGCTATCAGTGACGACATAGCATCAAGACAGTCAAGGACTTACCTCTGGAACCCAAATACGTCTGGCGTAACCCGATCGCTTTAGCCTTGCACGTAGACCTGCCCGTAACGTATTGACATTGTAAATACGCATACCTACACTTTAGGCATGGACGTATATTTCGTGCTTAACGGCATTACCTTTGTTTGGAATGAGGAAAAAGCTTAAAAAATCCTGGTAAGCATGATGCGGTGACATTCCAGCAAGCAGCGAAAGCGTTCTTCGATCCGTTTCTAACGGTAGTTGATGCCAGCCGTAATGACGAAGCACGAGATGCGATTATCGGTATGGATAGACGATGGAATCTTTTATAGGTGGTTCACATCGAGTTTGACGATGATGATGTAATCCAGATTATTTCGGCCACTCAATACTATCTTCATTACTTGCAACATCGCTATCTAGTGCTACCAAAAACAAAGGAAGTAGGCGTTTTAGGAATATAGATTTAGTATTGGTAACAACAAAAAGACCTCGCTAGAGATAGCGAGGCATGGAATTACTGAATGAAGAGTAGCCAAAAATTAACGACGGCCATCGATAATGAAGTGGGTACCGTGTAGCCCCAGATTCCATTCAATGTAGCCGTGGTAGTTGGTCATTAAGGCCGTACCTACAACTATTAAAAACGATGTGGCACAAATTACCGCAAGGATAATCATATTTCCTGCTATAAGTTTTTTCTTGCCTTTTCTGAGTGAGCGATTGTTATCCCTCGATAGGGTATCATCCGGATAGGGCATTTATTTGTCCTCCTTAGATTTGGGAATCGAACCCACTTATGACTTGCGCAGCCAAGTGGATTCAGAATTATTTCTAATTTAGCGTAGTATTTTGGGCTAATGTATGTGATAAAATACTAAGGTAAACGTATATAGCGTTTTTTAAGTTAAGATTTTAGCGTATCAGCATTTAGTGAAAGCTTTACGCTGTAAGCTCTTCAGCTTATGTGAGGGATTTCGTTTGT
>DATNPI010000232.1:0-2998 GCA_036703325.1 Coleofasciculaceae cyanobacterium | reverse complement strand
GAAAAAATTTTGTTTTTTTCGCCCACGTTTGGGCGAGGCATATACCGACATTTTTTCATCCTACCCTTCGGGAACGGCTACGCCGAACATCCTTTACGCTTCAGACTTCTTTAGTTAACAGGGCTTACGCAACACCTGAGTGTCATGCTGAACGAAACCCTTCACTTCGTTCGAGGGCAGGCTCCGTGTAGTGAAGCATTTTGGAGATTCTTGACTTCGCTATCGCTGGGTTCAGAATGACATAATTTCGTTAAAATGCGTAAGTCCTGGTTAATATTGGCAAGGATTGTAGAGACGTGATTGTTCAATTCTGTGATGTTGCTGGTTCCAAGCAACTGCCTAACTGTTGTTGTAGTTGAGCTGTGTTTAAGTCGCGTCCAATCAATACCAACTGGTTGCTAGGTGGTTGCTGCCAGTCGTCGGTTTGAAAGTCACAGCGTTTGCCACTGAGCTGGAAAATGTGACGCAGTTTGCTTTCTTTAAACCAAACCAGACCCTTTCCCCGGAAGATGTTGTCGGGCAGTCCATCGATGAAGGCTTGAAATTTCTCTAGGATAAAAGGGCGATCGCTTATGAAAGATACTGACATAAAACCATCATTTTCCAGGTGGTCGGAATGATTGTGGTGATGCTCGCGATCGGGGTGGTGATGGGATTCATCGGTAGCCGGTAGATAGGTGTCTGGTTGAGAAAGCCCAACATCTAGGATGAGGGCAAGTGGGAGTTTCCCCCGTTCACACCGCAGTAGTCTTGCCCCAGCTTTCAGGGTGCCGATGTAGTTTTCTAACTCGTCAAGCTTCTTTTCTGAAACTAGGTCAGTCTTATTCAGCAGGATGATGTCCCCGTAAGCAATCTGATTAAATGCTGCTGAACTGTCGAAATGTTCTGGTGTGAATGTCTCAGCATCTACAACGGTCAAAATTGAGTCGATCCGCGTGAGGTCGCGTAAATCTGAACCCAGAAATGTCATAACGATGGGTAAGGGGTCAGCGACACCTGTTGTTTCAATCACCAAATAGTCAATATGGTCGTTGCGTTCTAGCACCCGGTGAACCGCATCGGCCAGTCCTGCATTGATTGTGCAACAGATACAGCCATTGCTCAGTGCCAGCATATCTTCATCGACCGAAACCAACAGCTGCGAATCAATATTAATCTCACCAAACTCGTTGACCAAGACAGCCACCTTCAAATTCTGCTGATTTTGCAGAATGTGATTGAGCAGCGTTGTCTTACCACTTCCGAGAAAGCCGGTAATGATGGTAACAGGCATTCCCCGGTGTGGAATATCGGGAATCAAGTCTTGTGTTTGTACTATTGGGTTGGTCATCACTAGTTGGTTAGTTGTAGAAACTTTGCAGGCAACTTACGAACTAGGTTAGCTTTAGGGGAATTTAAGTTCCTGGTATTTGACCCAGTGGGACGTGGATGAGCCGATGGCAGCGCTAATTGGACTCCCTAAAAATCCCCCATTTGCGATCGCATAAGTTTTGGAGTTTGACGGGAAAGCAATGTGTCATACCAAATCCGGGTTAAATACCCCTTTTTGGTGGGGGCAAGGCAGATGGCAGCACTTCGACAGGCTCAGTGACCAGGCAGAAGGAAAAAAAGACTTCAGCCGAAAAGGGGGTTATCAAGGCGGATTTGGTATCAGTCAAGTTAGAGGGTGCGATCGCATTTTCTGTGTGTAGCGCGATCGCACTTTTCTAGTGTTGGATTGGAAAGGTGGGTGAAGCTGCTTTATCTTTAGGCAACCGTGAGTTCATAATGTAAAACTAAAAGTTCATTTTCTCTTAATGTAGCCACTGCATATTCACGTCCTTGGGTGTCAGAAAATTCTACTAAATACTGATAGTTTTCTGCTCCTTGGTACACTTCAACAATGGTTCCAACTTGTCCGCACGGTAAGTTTTGGATAGATGTATAATCGGGTTCTACTAGAGTTAATCGCTCCATTGGAACGGGGTTAATGATGGCTACGGTATCAAACAGTTGAATTTTTTCCATATCATGTGATAAACGCAGAAACTAAGCGGGGATTAGGATTTGTTGATGTAATTTCCCAAATGGTTCGGAGTTGAACCTCTTGAGTGCCTACTACAGTCCAATCTACTTTAAACAGTTGACCAAACGCGGTAGTTTCTTGTTGGACAACTTCACCTTCAACGGCTGCTGTTTGAATAAGCTCTCGCAAAGTATCGGCATTTTCTCGTGTGATACCTAGCACTGATGCAAAGACTCTGGCTTTATGTTTGCCGCTAGGATGCTCTGGATTCAAGCAGTAACCGATAAGCTTCTGCATAGCAATCTCTGCTTGATTGCCGTTAGGTAGTTTCATGCAAGACCATAGGCTATGACAGGATATAGATTTTATCAGGCGATCGCATATCTCAGATCTTGCACCAGTCGCAATAACCCGCCAGGGGTTTAAACCCCTGGCTAATAGCTAAAGTCGTCTAAAGACGACTAGTTAAGAATTTTAGTCCACTAAAGTGGACTTGAGCTATTAGCCAAGAACTTAAGTTCTTGGCGGGTTATGAGGCAAGCTTGAGAATGGTGCAAGATCTCGGATATCGTATGCCTAGCCCGATCGCACATTGATATGTCAGTGAATTAAGCGATCGCTTTTTGCATGGATGAGTTGAATAGAGCGATCGCCTTCTGTGTGGATGTGTAGAAGGCGATCGCTTTTCTTCTACCTGGGAACGTGGCGAATCAGCATCCGCATCTGTTTACCCGCAACGGGCGCAGGCATAAGAGGACTCCATTCACGAACTTCGGCAAAGTGGTGGCTGTGAAGGGAGTGGACGATGTTAGTCACGCCTTCTTTAGAGCCGATGACTAGGATTTGCACGGGTTCTCGCTCTGGGTTAGATAGAGTGGGAGCCTGACTGGATGCAGGGCTAGTAGGGGTTTCTTCGGAATCAGGGAGAAAGTCTTTAGCCATTTTGGTTTACCTGTAGTTCTCTACGGGAAAATGCTGACAGATTGGCAACAT
>DATNPI010000224.1:0-9822 GCA_036703325.1 Coleofasciculaceae cyanobacterium | reverse complement strand
TAGGGTTTGGGGAAGACCGACAACTTGCACCATCGTGTACCGCAACAACAAGTGGTACGTATCAATAACAGTTGATGTTCCGAGCGTCCACAGAGAGCTAGGAGCAGGTGCTATTGGTATAGACATTGGGTGCAAATCAGCCCTAGCAATTACTGATGGGGAAAACCATCAGTTGGTTGAAGCTCCAAAGTTTTTCGCACAAGCAGAAGCCAAAATCAAGCAGGCGTCCTCGTCCAAACGCAGGAAAAGAGCGCCGAACCGTAAATCCAAGACCAAGGCTTCTAGACGATGGAAGAAGGCAGCTAACAGAGTTAGTAAAATCGCTCGTCAAGTTGCCAACCAGCGCCAAAACTGGGTTCATCAAGTTGCAACAGAAATCGCCAGCAGTAATAGCCTCGTTGCAACTGAAAAGCTAGAAGTTAAAAACCTGACCCGTAAAGCCAAGAAAGGGAAGCGCAGAAAACAGAAAGCGGGACTGAATAAGTCTATCCTTGATGTCGGCTTTGGGATGCTAAAGTCCGCAATTAAGTACAAGGTAGAAGAAGGTGGTGGGCAGTTCATTGAAGTGCCCACCAAGAAAGTTAAACCTTCTCAAACTTGTCCTAAATGTGGACACCAGCAACCTAAAACCCTAGACGAACGCATTCATCAATGTAGTGAATGCGGCTACCAACAGGATAGAGATGTTGCCTCTGCTGAAGTTTGTCTTTACTGGGTCAAAGGAACTCTGCCGGGGGTGGGAACCAGCCTCGTAGATGCTGATGGGTCTAGCTCTACTTCATCACCCAAAGCTCGCAAGAGCTGCGGCGGGATGAGGCAACTAGCCCAGAAGAAGCGTCAGAAATCTGAGCGCACTGTAGTTGATGAAGGCGAAGGGAATGCAGAAACCCGCCGCTCAACGAAGTAGCGGCGGGTAGTTCATCCTATTCCAACTAATCTGTACTCAAATCTTTTAAAATGCCTCTGATTAAGGTTCGCGGCGTCGAGCATTACTACGAATGGATACCTGAAGCGGTTCCCTCCAAAAAAAAGCCGGTGATGGTCTTTATCCACGGCTGGGGTGGCTCTGCTCGTTACTGGGAAAGTACCGCTAAGGCTCTATCCGATACATTTGACTGCCTGCTCTACGATTTGCGGGGGTTTGGTCGCTCAAAGCTACCTCAAGAGCCGATAGAGTTGCTTTATGAAATGGAGGACTACGCTGAAGATTTAGCGGTGTTGTTAGATGCTCTGGAACTCAGTCGTGTCTACATCAATGCCCACTCCTTGGGGGCATCTGCGGCTACGCTGTTTCTGAACCGTTATCCAGAGCGAGTGGAACGGGCGATTTTGACCTGTAGCGGCGTTTTTGAATACGAAGAGAAATCTTTTACCGCCTTCCATAAAATTGGTGGTTACGTTGTTAAGTTCCGTCCCCGCTGGTTCTTGGAGATTCCCTTTGCCGGTGCACTATTTATGGCGCGGTTTTTGCATCGTCCACTACCTGCGGTCGTGAGTCGCGCTTTTTTGGAAGATTACCTACTGGCGGATCACAAGGCGGCTTTGGGTACGATGCTGACAGCAGTTAGTAAGTATGCGGCTGAAGTGATGCCCCAAGAGTTTGTTCGACTGAGTGTGCCAACTCTTTTAGTATCTGGTGAATACGACAAAATTATCCCAGCAGAGTTGGGGCGTCGGGCTGCTGGACTGAGTGAAAAAGTGGAGTATTTTGAGATTCCTGGTACGGCTCATTTCCCGATGCTGGAGAAACCGGAGGTTTACCTGGAGCGGGTGCGAGAGTTTTTGGGTGTCGGCTCCCCAGCTAACGCTTGAGAATTTTGCGATCGCAGCAATAGGAAAATAAGAAAACCCCCAGCCTGTAAGAGCTGGGGGTGTTAATCAGGGTGCATCTATTACATATTTATTCCGAAGCGCGTTCGCTCCCTCCGGATAGATTTTGATAAATTAGCGACAAAATGCGATCGCCTATGCGAAGTTGGGAGTCAGGAGTCGGTTTTAACAATTCCTAAATTATGCTTGTGACTGCAACTTGGTATCAGTCAGCTCCGAATAGACCCCGACGCTATATGGCTCCGACAGAACTCTAAAGCCGTTGATATATCGCTGGTTTGCTGTGGATACTCAACCGATGGTCGGGCAATTATGACTAGCGGGATACCTAACTCAGCGGCAACGGCTCGCTTAATATCTTCTCCTCCAGCGACGCCGGAGGCCTTTGTCACTACCAGTGATATCTCCCAGTGATGCCAGAGTACCTTTTCCAACTCAGCGGTCACGGGAGGACGAAGGGCAATTATCCGATCTGAACCAAATCCAGCGGCTGTAGCGGCTTCCAGAGACGCGACACTGGGGAGAATCCGAGCAAATAGGGTTGATCGGTCTTGCCAGCTACAGAATAAGTGCAAAGCTTTGTAACCAATAGTGAAAAGCACCCTTTGCTGGTAGAGGTAGTCACCAGCTAGAAGGGTCTTAAAGCTGTCAAGTTCAATTATCTGTGATGTGTCGGCTTGAGCGTCAACAGCTGGTCGCTCAAAGCGCAGGTAGGGGATTTGCCTGTCAGCTGCTGCCCTTATCGCCATCCTTGAAACTTCCAGCGCATAAGGATGGGACGCATCCAGAACAGCAGCAATTCGTTCGTCCTGAAAAAACTGCTCTAGCTGACCAACATCCAAACGCCCCACCCAAATCCGTAAAAACGGCGTCTTGAGATAAAGAGCCTCAGCTGCCGCTGTAGTCACAGTCACGGTACAGGGCAGCCCAAGAGAAGTGATCTCTTCAGCTAACACAGCACTCTCAGTCGTACCGCCAATCAGCCAAAGTCGTTTACCGATATCTAACAAGACCCTGCAAAGCTTAGTACTATCTTAGTAATTCTTAACCCTTCAGAGCTTTATTAAAATTTTTGCGATAGGACTTATTCGCAACGATCAAAGCTGGCCACAACAGTGACAAAGCAACTCGGTTGGGCAAACTGCGGCTGAAGTTAGTCCGCTCAAACCCCTTCCAGAACTTCCAGGCACCGTACCCGTAAATCCCCAACAAAGCCAAAATAATAAGTGCTTTCATTTAATCAACCCCCATGACAACTGACTAAGTTCACTTCATCCAAGCAAGCAAAAGTCAATTTCCGTATACCTCACAAAACTACCTTGCTGTAAGCGATCCCAGTTTCTGAAAGTACAGCCTTACACTAAGAAGGTAGGGTAGTCTACGGAATTGATTCTAATCTACAGGTCAAAGTAGCATTGAGCCATTTCTAGTTCTAGTCTATCCATTGCCCAGCTGTGGCGTCACGCTTAGGAGAAAGCAGCTTTTCAAACTTTCCTTGGCTGCTACCTCATCGGTTCTCTTCGTGCTGCCACGACAATCTCAAGATCTCAATACCATACAACTCTTGATGCGAGATGCAATTGATGGATTCACAACTAATCTACAGCCCCTAATCCCAAAATAACCCTTTTCAGAGCAATAAGCTTCTTGTGGAGGATACCCTAAATTTCAGGATCATAGGAAACTATTAAAGACAGGTAACGGAACGTAAACCTTACGATACAACACCGTGAAGCGCGCAAATAGGAGGACTTATGCGAGCAGTGCTGATGGCTGGCGGTTCGGGAACACGTCTGAGGCCGCTGACGTGCGATCTTCCCAAACCGATGGTACCCATACTAAATCGACCCATCGCTGAACACATCATTAACTTACTCAAGCGACATCAGATTACAGAGATTGTTGCAACGCTGCACTATCTCCCGGATGTCATGCGAGATTACTTCCAAGACGGCAGTGATTTCGGAGTGCAAATGACTTATGCCGTCGAAGAAGACCAGCCTTTGGGTACTGCTGGTTGTGTCAAAAATATTTCTGAATTACTGGATGACACATTCTTAGTGATTAGTGGTGATAGTATCACCGACTTTGATTTGAGCGCTGCTATCGAATTCCATAAAAGCCAAAAATCAAAAGCGACGCTAGTTCTGACCCGCGTTCCCAATCCAGTTGAGTTTGGAGTGGTGATCACGGATGAGAAAATGCGTATTCGGCGGTTTTTGGAAAAACCCTCGACAAGCGAAATTTTTTCCGATACCGTCAACACCGGCACTTACATTCTGGAACCGTCTGTTCTAGAGTACTTGCCGGTTAATGAGGAATGTGACTTCTCGAAAGACCTGTTCCCCTTGCTGCTGGAAAAAGATGAGCCAATGTACGGCTACATTGCCGAAGGTTACTGGTGTGATGTTGGACACCTAGACGCCTACCGCGAATCGCAGTACGACGGTTTACAGCAAAAGGTGCTGTTGGACTATGCTTATGAGGAGCAGAAGCCTGGATTGTGGGTTGGTCAGAATACGTTCATTGACCCGACTGTCAAGATTGAAACTCCAGCGCTAATTGGCAGCAACTGCCGCATTGGTCCACGGGTGACTATCGAAGCTGGTACAGTGATTGGCGACAATGTTACAGTTGGCGCTGATGCTGACCTAAAGCGTCCAATTCTCTGGAATGGTTCAATTATTGGCGATGAAGCCCATCTCCGTGCCTGTGTGATTTGCCGAGGTACCAGGGTAGACCGTCGCGCTCATGTGTTGGAAGGTGCCGTGGTTGGTCCCCTATCAACAGTTGGGGAAGAAGCGCAAGTTAGTCCCGGTGTGCGCGTCTGGCCTAGCAAGAGGATTGAATCAGGTGCCACATTAAATATCAATTTGATTTGGGGAAACACTGCTCAACGTAATCTTTTTGGTCAGCGCGGCGTTCAAGGGTTGGCAAACATTGATATTACTCCAGAATTTGCCGTTAAGTTGGGAGCCGCTTATGGTTCTACCTTAAAACCCGGTTCTCACGTAACGATATCGCGTGACCAACGGAGTATCTCCCGGATGGTTTCGCGGGCTTTAATTGCCGGTTTAATGTCTGTAGGGGTGAATATCCAGAACCTGGAGGCAACAGCAATTCCTTTATCTCGCATGGTAATCCCAACGCTTTCGGTAGCGGGTGGCATCCATGTGCGGGTACATCCCGACCGTCCTGATTACATTCTCATAGAAATTTTTGACCCACAGGGAATCAATATCTCAAAGGGGCAAGAGAAGAAAATCGAGGGGGCTTATTCTAAGGAGGATTTGCGGCGATCGCAAATTCATGAAATTGGCAATGTCGGCTACCCTAGTCAGGTGATAGATCTTTATAGCATCGGCTTTGAGAAGAATCTAAACATTGAAGCCATTCGCCACAGCAGCTCGAAGGTGGTAATTGACTACGCTTACTCAGTTTCGGGTGCGGTTCTACCGCTACTGTTAGCGAAGTTTGGTTGTGATGCTGTAGTTCTCAATGCTAGTTTGCATCAAATGTCAGCCGCGACGAATGAACGAGAGGGATTGCTAACTCAGCTGGGTCATGTGGTAGAGGCACTGAAAGCTAATCTTGGCGTACAGGTGTCAGCTAATGGGGAACAGCTGATTTTGGTAGATGAATCGGGATTCCCAATTCGGGGCGAGATGTTGACCGCATTGATGGTGAGCGTTATGCTGACGGCTCATCCCAGAAGCGCAGTAGTGGTACCAGTGCAGGCGTCTAGTGCAGTGGAACGAATTGCCCGACTGCATGATGGCAAGGTGATTCGCACCAAAGCCAATCCAACGGCGTTGATGGAGGCCTCTCAGACTAGCCCTAATGTCGTGTTGGGAGGTAGTGGAGAGATGGGCTTTATTTTCCCGCAACTTCATCCAGGATTTGATGCGATGTTCTGTATCGCCAAGTTGATCGAGATGCTGACGGTTCAGGAGCGATCGCTCGGTCAGATTCGCACCGAACTGCCTCGCGTTTGCCACAAAACCTACTCGGTTCGCTGTCCTTGGACGGTCAAGGGTGCCCTCATGCGCCACCTTGTAGAAACCCATGCAAATGAGAACCTGGAGTTGGTTGATGGGGTAAAGATTATCAACCACTACAACGACAGTTGGGTGTTGATTTTGCCGGATGCTGGAGAACCTCTGGTACACATCTTTGCCAACGGCGAAGACCGGGATTGGGTAGATGACAGCTTGAGGAAGTATCGCAGCTACGTCCAAGACTTTGTTGAACACGAGCAGGGCATAGAAGCTCCTAAAGCCGAAGCCGTAATCTAAACCCATCTGCTGCCAAGCAGAAAGAGAGGGGACGGGATTTTCCATTTCATCGGGAATACTCCATCCCTCTACGGGGTGTAGGTGAACGGCGGTTAAAAAGAGGGGTTCAATACCCCTCTTTTTAACAACAGCTTTGGTACATTTGTTCTATTATGGATGAGGAGGACGCTGAAAAATTTCACGGACTCCTTTGTTCTTTTTTTAACCTGCTATCAGCACACCTTGCTAACGTTCAGCCACAGGTCACCGATTGCACAGCTACAATCGCGATTAGGTAACTATGCTGTGGCTTGCTCGCCTAGCAGGCCGACCACCAAAATCGCCAGGAGACTTGAAACATGAACAGCTTTATCTTAATGGCACAAATCATTCAAGATCCCGAACTCCGTTACACGGCTGATACTCAAACTCCCCTTGCCCAGATGCTGGTTCAGTTTCCAGGTCAACGGGCGGAAGAACCACCGACAACATTAAAAGTGGTTGGCTGGGGCAACTTTGCCAATGAAATTAAAGAAAAATATTCCGTAGGCGATCGCGTGGTGATTGAAGGTCGCTTAAGCATGAATACCATTGATCGACCCGAAGGTTTCAAAGAAAAACGCGCTGAATTAACAGCTTCCCGGATCTATAAACTGGGAGCCGATACTGATTTTGAGCAACATTTCTCTGTATCTTCTACAGGATTCGATACTCCAGCCCCAGCCTCTTCCACAACATCGAATACGAATAATGTTGTTGTACCGATGAGACCGTCTAGGCAATCAGCACCGATGTCTGCTACCAGGGATCTGGAGAGAGATTATGCGGCTTCAACCACTGAATCAACTTTTGAACCCGCTACATTTCATCCCTCGACTTCTGCTAGCCCAGAGAGCCAAAAAGATTTGGATGATATTCCCTTCTAGTTATCCATCTTTATAACCTGCTGTTAACCCCACAGGCTCTTCTAGGTTCCTGTAGTTCGATACTTCGCGCCTACGGGCGTTTTTTTTGCTTAATTTTATTTAGCAATGATGGGAGCATTTACTTCAAGAAAGTAAACTTACATATAATTTGCTTGTGCTTTTAAAAGAGAATGGTAAATTTAAAGGTGAAGCACAAAGCTTCTCTGATAGATGCAAAAGCGAAGTTCACATTCGAGAAAAGGAGTAAAAAAAGCCTGTTTCATTTAATGTCTGTATTGTCATATAACAACAGCAGCACTCAACAAGAAATCTGAATATTTCCTCAGTTAGTAAATTGGGAGCTATACACTTGAAGTGTTTAAATCAGTGCAACTCCGCGTCGAACTGCCCAAAAGAGGAAATCAGTCAGTAAATCCGGTTTGAGTGCTGTTGTTGTTTATAAAGACTTAGCTAATCACGCAGGGAATCATCCTCCATACCCATAAGGTTAGAGTCAGGATGTAGGCACAGTCTCCTGGTAGAGTAGGTGCTGTATCAAAATTTCCTTTGTTCCTCCTACAAACATAGATTATGTTTCAACTTCTATATCCGTTGGTTCACTTCATCCAGCCGTATTTGGTACCGGTGTGCTTTTGCTTGACTTGGGGAGTAATTATTCTCTTGATTTTGACCGTCTGGTCGGCAATTAGAGACAGTGTAGCTCATGCTAAACGGATGCATCAAATCCCCTGTACCGATTGTCAGTTTTTCACTAATGATTACCGCCTTAAGTGTACGGTGTGTCCTTCAATCGCCAATACTGAAGCCGCCATTACTTGTTCAGACTATCGTGCGAAAAATAATGGAATTCTGGCATCTTAAGAAGTTGGCTGACTAGCGGGTTATGAGGCTAAAAGGTAATGCTAGTTCAAAAGCTTAATGCTTGTACACAATTCATCGCTGGTGATGGTACTCAGCTAAGAGAGCTATTACACCCAGATAAGCAGTCGCTAGACTTACGTTACAGTCTGGCTCATGCAATTGTCCCGGTAGGGCAAACTTCGACGCCACACTCGTTGAAGACATCTGAGGTTTACTACATCCTCAGCGGCACTGGTGAGATGCACATTGATGAGGAAACTCAAGAGGTGGAACCAGGAGATGCGGTGTATATTCCTCCTAATGCAAGGCAGTTTATTCGTAATTCTGGAACCGAACCGCTGGTGTTTATCTGCGTTGTCGATCCAGCATGGCGTAAAGAAGATGAGACAGTTTACGATTCCTGATGCTTGGAGCCACTGAATATCTAGGCTTTAAAACAACAACAACACCCAAACCAGACTTACTGAGTGATTTCCTCTTTTGGACAATTCGACACGGAGTTGCACTGAATGACGCGCTTCAGTTGTATTGCTCCCAGTTCACTACCTGAGGAAATATCAGCTTTCTTGTAGAGTGCTGCTGTTGTTTGTTGATGAGACAGATGTTAGATGAAACAGCGTTTTTTACCTCTTGTCTTGAATGTGAACTTCGCTGTAGTTTCTGTCAGAGAAGCTTTTTAGCTTCAATTATTAATTTATCACCCTCTCTTAAAAGCACAAGCAAATGACACGTAAGTTTACTTTTTACGAAAAACTGCTAAATAGATGGGCATAAATAAACGCAGGGGACAAGGGGAGTCAGTAGTCAGTAGCAGTAGTTCTCAAGAGTTCCTGGCTTATGGCTCCTGACTAATACCCTAAATCAATGTCCATTGAATTTCACCTACTTACTTATTAACATTGTGAAACAAAGGCAAGTGAAGGCTGAAGTATCAAGTATGAAGTATTAAAATACTTCAGTCACAGTGAGCTGAAAACATCCTACATTGATAGGTCGGGTGCGATCGCTATTGAGGCGGTGGGCTAAAACGCGATCGCTTGCCTAAGATTTGGACTCCGACCCTTAGAAAATGTATAGGCGTATACTCCTTCTACTCATAGCCAGTACGGATGCTCGCATCAATCGCTAATTTCTCCGGGTTAGTAGCAGTAATCGGCACTAGTGCTTGTACCCTAGCAAGTCGCTTACAAAGGAGATAACGTCTTTGAATGACGGCAGAGCTAACTCCCCATAAGACATCTGGCAATTACTGACACTTTAATTCACCAGGTACTTCAATAGAGAAAATCAGATTGCTATGATGAGAGCTTCTTTCAATTTACCGATTTGGATAGCACCCTACTTCGGTAAGTCTTCGTGCATTCTACTAGGAGCCTTCTCATGCAAACGCAGAAAATCGTATCTAAGGCAAAACATATTGTTTTAACATCTCATCCGGGTCGTTCCGCATCGAAACCTTTAAGCATTCATTGGGGAGAAAGTGACCCTCTCAAGCGAGGCGCAATTGTTGGGACATTAAACCCAGCTCACCGTAATGTCATTGGTACTCACTCTGGTTCTTATTCTGTCTATCGAGCTTTAGCGGTTGCGAGTGGAGCGCTTCAGGCGAGTCACCGCGCCGATCTTACCAATACAGCTCCCGTTGTTGCCATTGGTCCCCATCCCAGTTGGGCGGATGCTAATCGAATTGTCTCTCTCGATCCATTTGGGGCAATGGTGGGTGAAGTTTACGCCCCGTTGTATGAGCAAGGATACGACATTCGACCCACGATTGCGGTCACAAAAGCTCATATCAATATGCCAGAACTACAGGACGCTATAGCAAAAGGGCGCTTGTCAGTTGACGGACAAATTTTGAAAAGCGGCGGCAGTTTAGTCGTCACTAAGGTGGCAATTGACCCAGTCTGGTATCTACCAGGAATTGCCAAGCG
>DATNPI010000221.1:0-5356 GCA_036703325.1 Coleofasciculaceae cyanobacterium | reverse complement strand
AAGCTGTTTCACGCGCCACTCGTCGCACCAC
Source organism: Coleofasciculaceae cyanobacterium (assembly GCA_036703325.1). Taxonomy (GTDB): domain Bacteria; phylum Cyanobacteriota; class Cyanobacteriia; order Cyanobacteriales; family Coleofasciculaceae; genus DATNPI01. The sequence continues at coordinate 5,325 of DATNPI010000221.1, read as the reverse complement.
TTCCCAGAAGTGTTTTCCGGATTTTGTAACACCCCCACCTAGGACAAAGCATTGTGGATTCATCAAATTTGCAGCATTGCCAATCCCAACGCCCAACGCCCAACCGGCTTGTTCCAACGCTTGAGCGGCAAGATTGTCTCCCTGTGCAGCGGCTTGACTGACTAGTTGAGCCGTAAGAGTTTCCAGCTTATTGTTAACTAAACTACGCAGAATTTGTCCTTGCTCTGGCTGTGATTGTAGCCAGTCCTTAACCTGTTGGGCGATGTAGGGACCAGAAGCGAGGCGTTCCACACAGCCACGTTTACCGCATAAGCAGATTGGTCCGCTGGGGTCTACTACAGTATGTCCGATTTCGCCTGCCATCCCACTCGCACCGCGCCAGGGTTGTCCATTGAGAATCCAGCCACCACCAACGCCCGTACTGACGGTGATAACGCTCTTCTGTCACTCTGGGGGGAAGATAATAGGTTAAAACTGCTCAAAGCCAGAACCCGTATATGACAGAGCCACGTCCCGCTAAGCCGACCGTGAAATTCGTGGATGATTACTGCCAATGGTATGAATCACTGTTTCCAGAAGTCAGAAGCTTTGAAGCTTTTAAGCATCTGCATATCGGGATGATAGCAGATATCAAGAGGAAAAGCCTACCTGCAATAGCTAGAGTAGCGGGGCTAGAGCAGGAACAATCATTGCATCACTTTCTCACTACATCTCCGTGGAAGGTAGAACAGTTGAGGCAGCAACGACTAAAGCTAATTTTAGAAGTTCTAAAGGGACGAGAAATTAGCCTAATTATTGATGAGACGGGTGACCGCAAGAAAGGGAATGATACGGATTATGTCAAACGACAATACATTGGAAATTTAGGGAAGATTGAGAATGGAATTGTAGCGGTTACAGCTTATGGAGTAATTGACGGAATTACTTTTCCATTAATGTTTGAAGTGTACAAACCCTGCATAACGCCTCCAAGCCGGAGATACTTACTTGAGCAAGCCGGAAATTGCGGCTGACATGATTCGACAACTACAAGCTTGGGGTTTTCGGTTCAAGCTTGTCCTTGCCGATAGTTTATATGGAGAGAGCGGCAGTAATTTTATCGATGTATTATACGAGTTGAAGCTACCGTTTGTTGTAGCTATTCGCAGTAATCACGCCGTCTGGCTGCCCAAGGGACAAAAGGTTCGGTGCAATCGCTGGCGGGAGTTTAAGCGAGTATTTTCAGACGGAACAACTCAGCAACGGTATATCCGCGAGATTATTTTTGGCAAGCGTCGGACTACTCAGTTTTGGCAAATTACAACCGACAAAGAAGCTTTACCAAAGAACGCAACTTGGTATGTCATGACTCATGTCCCAGACATCAAATATCATCAAGTAGGTAATTTATACGGTTTACGAAATTGGGTCGAGTACGGCTTAAAGCAGAGTAAGAATGAACTTGGCTGGGCTGATTTCCGGGTAACTGATTACCCTCAAATTGAAAAATGGTGGGAGGTGGTTATGAGCGCTTATCTATTAGTCAGTCTACACACAGCTCCACTTCATCCTCACCCAGATAAGCAGAGCCAAGCTAGCTCTCCTTCTATTGTTGCCAAATTTTCCACTCACCCTTGGTGGATTGAAGGAACTGGCTGGAAGAATTGGTTAAATAATCTCCGCTTGATTCTCCAACCCTTTGTGCTATTTAACGTAATCCGACATTGGTTAAAAGTCTTTCCAATTCCGGCTTTATCTTTGGGCTTTTCACGATTGATTGCACTCATGAATCACTTTCATGGGGCAATTCCCCTATCTCTACAAATTCAGGAGTTTCTGTTTTCTGCTGCCTAGAGTGACAGAAGAGCGATAAGGTGGGCATGGCTCTGAACAGAATTGAAACCTTAATTCTGCCGTTGCCCTAGTCGTGCCTACCCTCCCGTTATTAAGACGGGTGCAATATCTCAGTAAATCTATTGACTTTACCAAATCTTTAAGCTCTGAGTCCTGTCTTTTGATTCATCGTCCGATTAATGTAGATGAATGGACACTCCTCACTCCAACTTGGCAGGCTTTGGCGTATGAATGTAAAACTCTTCTTAATTATCGCCAGCATCTTAACTGCTATTACACTACCGATTGCAATTCGTCTATCCTGGGCTGGAAATATTATCCAATCACTAAATATTAAGCCACTTGAAAAGCTTAAAAATGCTGTTCAACCGCTAGGAGCTAAACAAGCCAATGTGGAACAGATTTTGAAAACCAAGAAATGTGGAGGCTGTAACCTTACTGGTATTAATTTAAGCGGAGCTGACTTGAGCGGAGCCGATTTTAGAAATACTAACCTCTCCCGTGCCAATCTCACGAATACCAAGTTGAAAGATGCAAAAATGAGTGGAGCCCGTCTAAATGATGCCAAATTGATAAATGCTGACTTAGATGGAGCTGACTTTAAAGGTAGCGAGTTCAAAGGTGCAGACCTCAGTGACGCTCAACTCCTAAATGCAGACTTGACTAAGGCTAATTTAAGTACTGCTACTCTAAAGCGTACTGAGTTTCGAGATTCCAACCTGACTGGTGTCAACTTGAGTAATGCCAACATGAGTCATGCCAGTCTGGTTGGAGCGCACTTGACGGAGGCTAATCTCACCGGTACTAATTTGAGTAATGCTCTCATGCGTTACGCCGATCTGTCTAAAGCCACCCTGAGCAAGACAAATCTGAGTGGGGCTGATCTAAGTTTGGCAATCATGCCCAATGGAGTAAGTCCCTATGGAACAACTCAGTACTGAAGAATGAGTACACGGGAAGCGCCAAATCATTCGCGCTCATTGCCTTGTATTGAACGGACGTAAAACCGCATTCCTTTACAGATGCGGGTGTAAGTTGGGGAAATTAGGGTGGCATAAAGCTACCCTAATTCACATTTACCCCTTTCTTTTTGTGCCTCAATATATAGCTAACTTTTAAGGTGCCTCGATGAATCAAGACTTCCACTGGCTTTTTGCCGTGGGAGTGTCAATCTGCCATCCTCTTGTTCTTTGGTATTTCCGATTGCCACAATGAAGCAGTAACTTGGTGTAAGGTAATTTTGTCAGTTGACTTACTACCGATTACTTTCTCTTAATTTATTTGTCAACCCAGTAGCCAGTGTTTTTATTTATCGATTTTGTTCTATTTGTAATCGCACTTGGACTTCTCGTTCCAATCGCGGTTCTTTTTATTGAATGCAGTGCCGCCTCGTTGCCTGGTCGATCTGAGACTGGGGATGTCAAGGAACCCCGACCCAATGTAGCTGTTTTGGTTCCAGCGCACAATGAGGCGTTAGGCATTGGTACAACGCTGGATACCATACTGCCACAGTTAACGGAGCAAGATCGGGTTGTCGTTATTGCCGATAACTGTAGTGATGAAACTGCCACGATTTCTCGTAGGTATGGCGTGACGGTAATCGAACGGCAGGATACTGAGCGAAGGGGCAAAGGATATGCGTTAGATTATGGCTTGCGCTTCATCGAGACCGAGCCACCGGAAGTTGTTGTGGTAGTCGATGCGGACTGTATTGTTCGCGAAGGCACAATTGATGAGATTGCAAGGCTAGCCGCTACCCTCGCACGACCCGTGCAAGCCACTTACCTCATGGAACAACCAGCTAATCCAAGTCCGAAAGATTCGGTCTCGGCGCTGGCGTTTCTGGTTAAAAACTTAGTTCGTCCGACTGGATTGAAACGACTGGGGTTACCTGGGTTGTTGACGGGTACGGGGATGGCTTTTCCTTGGTCGGCGATCGCTAGTGTGACTCTAGCCAGTAGTAATATTGTTGAGGATATGCAGCTATCTTTAGATCTAGCGATCGTCGGGCAGCCTCCAGTATTCTGTGGGGAGGGGAAAGTAATGGGGCGTCTCCCGCAGCAGAAGCAAGCTGCAAAGACTCAAAGGACTCGCTGGGAGCATGGTCACTTGCAGACTTTGCTGACACAAGTCCCTAAATTGCTCAAAGCCTCTGTTCGTCAAAGACGTTTCGATTTGTTAGCGCTTGCCCTAGACCAGTGCGTACCACCACTCTCGCTATTAGTAATGCTCTGGATAGCTGTAATGGCGGGAGCGTTATTAGCGGGAATTTTGGGGGCCTCATGGATTCCGGCTATTGTTTTAGCAATAGAAGGACTACTCATTCTTATTTCAATTATTGGGGCTTGGGCTAAGTTTGGTCGCGCCGATTTACCCGTGCTAGCGCTTTTGGCTGTACCTTTTTACCTTCTTTGGAAGATTCCACTTTATTTTTCTTTTCTGGTGCAGCGACAGACTAAATGGGTTCGCACGGAGCGCGATGCCGTCGAAGCTCCGAAATCTTGATAACCTGACTGAGCTGAGAGTCTAACTTGAAAGTGCTGAGTGCTGTTAGCGTAGCGGCGCGCGTGCGCGTGCTGAGAGAGAAGAGAGGTGTTTGATTTTTTTGTTGTGGGCGACAGCGCGTGGTTGGCTGCCTTGAAAGTGCTGCCCTTGCGTTGCGGGGTGTAGCCCTTGCTCAGTGAGAAGAGATGGCTTTTTTGTTGAGAGTTGTGTATTCCCGTTCAGAGTGCCTAAGCTGGAAAATAGGAACTAGGGATTGGAGGCTAGAGAAAGAGAGATTTTCATCCTTTCATTGTGCGCTTTTCAAGTCGGCGGTCTCTCTTAACAAATGCGATTGTCAATTGAATCGTCAATATTATCTACTTTGCTGAAAGACCTGCGGAATGTTGGTTAGATACTTCATCCCTGGATTTCCTGGACAAACCTACGTTTTTTTTCTAGATTTGTTAGTCAATCAGGGTCATTTATGGCTGAGGTTTTCCGAAACGGTGACCGAGACTACTACCTACAAATTGCAGAGGTTTATTAATGAAAGCACGGATTGGATACTTCATCCCTGAATTTCCCGGACAAACCCACATTTTTTTTTGGAGGGAGCGACAAATCCTGGCAGAGCTAGGCATAGAAACGTCTCTGGTATCGACTCGACATCCCTCCAAGGCAATCTCCTCCCATATCTGGGCCGATGAAGCCCAAAAAAATACCGCTTATTTGGTTCCCCTGGGGATTCAAGATGTTGTTGGCATATCCACGGAACTACTAAAAGCTGGACCGATTGCCTGGTTACGCTGCCTTAGCGCGATCGCGAAAGCCAAAGACACATCCTTAACTCAAAAACTGCGGCTTGTGGCACTAATCTTTATCGCTGCCAAGCTGGTAATCCTAGCTAGAGCCAAAGAATGGACTCACGTCCACGTTCATTCCTGCGCCGATGCTGCCAACATTGCCATGTTTGCCTCAATTCTTTCGGGTTTTACTTATAGCCTCTCC
>DATNPI010000197.1:0-7833 GCA_036703325.1 Coleofasciculaceae cyanobacterium | reverse complement strand
CGGCTTGACCTGTTATTAATCTCTTGTGTTGCTCAGTGGTCTTCAACTTAGAGCTGCTGAGCTAATTTCTGGTGGCTCTCAACTCCACCTTGCGCTCCACTCAGCGCCGCTGAGTCAGAGCGCCTTAGTCTAAACGCCAGTTTCCGGGCACATAAGGGATGCACTGTAACCTTGCGGATGCGTGTTTCCCCTCGGTGTTCTGTTCGCGGATGCGAATTCGTGACATTGTAAAACCCTATCGTTCTGGTTTCCTCGCACGGGTCGCACTCCTCCGCACAGTGGGCTTTCCATCCGATTTGGTCGGTGCAGGTTTGCCCTACAAAAATTAGGTTATCATAAGTTATCTCCATTTAGTGCTTTTTATCTCCACAATGTTTTGGATGGTGATAAATCCCCTAAAATGGGGGCATGACCAAACAAGATCGCCTGAATATAGACCTCAAGGGGTTACGCGGGCGCATAGAGAACCACCGTTCTGATCCGGCTTGGAAAGCTCTATCAATGGCAAAAAAAATCCGCCTGTTAATTGAGGCGGGATTGGAAGCACAAAGCGAAGGGGAGGTTAAAGCAAGCGTGACCAGTTCCGAACCAAAATCTATAAGGCAACTAATATTACGGAATTGGGACAAACTAGCTGATAGCCCAATCCCCTTCAATCGTTTACAAGCCATGCGTGATGGAGAAAACCCAACCGAATCGGATACGACTTTATTAGCCAACGCCTTGGGGTTATCCGAAGAATCTATTCGTCAAATAAACAATCGTGGGAAACAACCAAATGGCACATGAACTTCACGAGTACCTACCCAAGGGATGGGAAGTAACCCCAACAAAACAGGGCCTAACCATTCTTTCTACGGATATGGAATCTGCCTTAGATTTTGCAAGTGGTGCTAGGGCACACCTCCAACGGACGGCTTCCAACCTCAAAGGATTGTTAGAAATCCGATGGGCGGGTTGTACAACTCCAATCCGGGTTGCAGCCCAAACGGAAGCGGCTGTACCCAACCGTGAGGTAAATCAAACAAAACTCTCTCGGATTTCTTCTTACGCTCCAATAAGGGTTTCCCCAACGGCTACCCCAGACGAAGTGAGTGATTTCATTCGAGGGAAAAAATCCGAAGGGTTGATTGTTACAATCACAAGCATGGTGAGTGATAAATGCCTGTCGGTTAATGACCTGCAAGTTTCCGATCGCGGTGGGGGCTGGACAGGGGACGACTGGATCGGGTTAGACTTCAAAAAGCTTTGGAAAGATTCTTTTCTATTAGCTCACACCAATTACTACGGGCAATTGGTGGAAACCATCGAGCGGGATAAATCCCTAGCAGAGTTTTACTACCATATTCGACGCCCATCGGGTGCCCTAGCCGAGTACTCTAGTTCTTACCATTTGATTGAAAATTTCTTGGGAGTACCCGCACGAATTGCGGTTTCAGTTCCAGGCGACTGGGCAATTATCGAATCCGCTCCAGATGGAAGTGAATAATTACCCCTAATACCGTATATAATCCGCAAAATACCATTTTGAATACTGCCCAGAGTTAAACTGGGTAGTACCGAACTGGCATATCTGAACCTTGAAAATCCAAACGATTATCTATCACCCTGTTGAGGCGTTTGATGATATTACCCCTGCCGCCAGGGGGATCTACCCTTCCATAGTGAAGACAACCCTATCGTAATTACGATAGGTTGTCAAGTTTACGATACCACTGATAATTAAAGATGCCAACACGACAAAGGAATATGCTTATGGTATATAACTAATTCCGATTTTAAGTAGCTCTTTCGTATTAATAAATTGAGAAATGATTCAAAACCAAAATTATCCAAACCACAACACCCGAGCTATTGCTAGAGTTACTCTTTTCTATTTGGTTAAGTCCTGCCCGTCTGATCAACAAAACACTATAAGTAACGGGTGGTGAAAGGCGTCCGATTTCCGTAACAGATACCTGACCCAACCCTGTCCAACACCCCAAGCTTTTGGATAGCTTGTGTGTATTCAAAAACCCAAGGTTTACCAGACCAAAGGGTTTTCTATATAAACGCTTAAAAACCTGTGACAAAGGTCTTTAAGCCATCACAGTCGGACTTCAAATATGCATTTACGACCGCAATGGAGGCTATACACGCCTCTCAGTTACACCATAACAACCAGCGATCATTTTCACAAGGAATTTCACGGATCGTCACGGATCGTATGGAAGTTTCCCTCACCTTGGCAATCACCACAGGTCGGGAAGGGGGTATGGAATGAATTTCCTCAAAGCCTGGGAGCCTTTCAAGCGAAAGGATTTTCTTTTCGGATTGTATGGAAGTTTCCCCCGCCTTGGCAATCACCACAGGTCGGGAAGGGGGTATGGAATGGAATTTCCCTTAATCCTTCACCAGAAATCAAACCCGAAAGTCTCAACCAGCTAAAAAATCTCTACAAAAGAAGGCGATTCACGCAATGCCTTATGTTTTTGGAAAGCCGGGGTATCGAGGGTGACGCAGCGATTTTCGTACTCTCGTCAATTTCTTGGATGGGGGGTGAAGCATGAGTCTCATTCCCAGCAGCAAAGGCAATCCCTGCCCAGTCTGCGAAACCAGTAACGGACGTTGTAGGCAGAGCAGGGAAGATGCAGATTACTGGCAGTGCATGACTTACGCTGACAGTCGCAAAGGCGAGATTGTCAGCGCCTTCAAATGCATAGGTCACACCCGTAATCAACTCTGGGGCCAATTTAGAATTGATAATTCTCAGGAGTGGTCAGAGAAACAACACCAGGACTGGCAACGAGAAAACCAGCGACGGCGGCAACAAAAAGCCAGAGAAGATGATGAGCGGCGGCAGCGATCACTTTCAGCAACTGAACGGCACGAGCAGTACACCCAGTTATTGGGAGAGCTGACGTTGTACCCCGACCATAGAGCAGACTTGATCAGACGTGGCTTTACTCACGAGCAAATTGAGCTATCAGGTTTCAAGTCAGTCGGGCGATACCAGCAGTTGCGATCGCGCTACAGTGAACGACTACCAGGAATCAGCAGGGGCGAAAGGCTAATTATCAGCGAGGAAGGCTATCTATGCCCGGTCAGAAATGCTGATGGGCTGATTGTCGCCTGCCAAGTTAGGCTGCGAAGCCTACCAACCACCGAGACTAATCGTTATCGGTGGTTGAGCGGAAGCAAGCAAACACTTCACCTTTACCCTGAAGGATGTGAGACGGGTGAGTTACCCTTGGCAGTATTCAGACCACAGGACAAGCCAGAAGGAATTGCGCTAGCAGAAGGCACCGGGGCTAAACCATTTCTGGTTAGTCAGCGGCTGAATTTACTGACCATTGGTGCAGCTGGTGGGCAGTGGGCGTCTAGTCTGGAGCTATTCAGGCAAACGTTGGAGAAGGCAGCGCTTGAAATTGAGGGCAAGGAAATCAAAGTTTTCCCTGATGCTGGCGACATCGCCAATCCCAGTGTCATGGCCCGCTGGCAAAAGATAATCGTCTTGCTAGAGGAATGGGGCTGGTTAGTCGCGATCGGTTGGTGGGGTCAAGTTGAAAAGGGCGATCCAGACATTGACGAATTGACCGACTATAGAAAAGTCGAGTACATCAACTCACAAGAATTTCTGGCGAAAGCCAAAGTCAAACCTACAGAACACAAGCCTACAGAACAGAGGAAGGGATTCAGCGAAGGCTACCAGGAAAAAGCCTTGGCAGCATGGCACAGGGCAAAGCGCTTCACCGCAGACATCATAAAAGCATCAGAATGGTGCGATTGGAAGCTACCACAAAGCAACTCAATATTTTTCGGTCTGGCTGGTCTGGGTAGGGGTAAGACTACTCGCCTACGCAATTGGGTCAGGCTTTTGCAAGAGGAAGGCAAAGGTTTTATCTGCCTTGGCTACAGAAATACCCTGCTGTTGCAACTATGCGAGAAGCTAGGATTCTATCACCTGCACGAGAACGATGCAGCCGTTATGCGCCACGACCCAAGCGGCGGTATTGCCCTATGTATCGATTCACTGTGGCGATTCAAGCCGGAAGAGTTCGATAACAAGGTTCTCATCCTTGACGAGGTAATGAGCGTTATTCGCCATTTGCTGCACTCGCCTACAGTCAAAGGTCGCGACAATATCTTAGAGCTATTTCAACAGGTTCTACACAGAGCAAGCCAAGTCATTTGCCTAGATGGCTGCATGGCAGACTGGGCTGTGAAATATCTTCACGAACTTGCACCGGGTAAGAAAATCATCCGAGCTGAGAACACCTTCCAAGGGGAGAAGCCGATGGTTAATTTCTTACTCGGAACCGTCGATATTGGGGAGGAAGTACGCAAGAACGACCGCTCGCCCTGGCTTCATTACCTCCTGAATGATTCTCCAGTTCCTGCAATCTGTTCTGATAGCCAAGTCTTCATTGAATCGCTCGATAATTTGCTATCACAGCAGGGGCTAAAAACGCTTCGAGTAGATAGTAAAACCGTGACAGAGGAGTATGTAAGGGAGTTCCTCAAGGATTGCAATTCCTACATTGAGAAAGAGCGGCCCGATGTCATCCTCTACACGCCATCGGCTGAATCGGGTGTTGATGTCTCAATTACGGGCTACTTCACACATCATTTTGCCTTTTTCTTTGGCGTCTTAGGCGTGGATTCCATATTACAGATGCTAGGACGTATCCGAGATGCCAAGTGTACTAAGTTTGTTTGGGTCAGAGAGTGGGTCGCTCAATCTGAGCAGTCTCACTCTAAATCCCCATTCGCTAGGAAGGTAGGACAAGCCATTGAAAAAATGCTTTGTCAAGATATCACCGATACGATGTCGGGAATTGACCGGGATCAAGACATCATCAGCAAACTTTGGGCAATTATTCAAAACAGCAAGAATCCTCATTTTGAAGCCAGCAACCAAATTCAAGCTATTACCAACTATGAGAAATCGAATCTCAGGGAATGCGTTCTAGAGTCGCTTGAGGCTTCTGGTTACCCAATCAGGTTGTGTACCTTGAACCCATCAGAGGAAGCTAGAGAGAAAGTTAAGGCGGCAACTGAGGCAACAAAACGTCAGAACTGCCATGACATCTTTACGGCTGAGAAGATAAACCCTGAGCTTGCCGATGAGCTTTCCAAAAAGTTCGATGCTCGGTGGGAAGAGCGAGTGAAAGTAATACAGGCGTCCTATCGCAGCCGCTTACCGGGTATTGATGAATCCTCTAGCTGGACTGAGGAGTTCATTTACAAAATTCGCTACGATAACCCAGACTTCCTAACTCAACAGGAGATGTTCTGGTTATTTTCCCATCCAGAGGAAGCTAACCGGATGAATCAGGAACGCTACTACCGGATAGCTCAAAAAGAACGTACCTTCATCGGTAACATCAGAAGCCGCATGGCACGGGTCAGAGCGTTACGCGCCCTCAATTTTGAGCAGTTCCTTGACCCTGAGAAAGCCTGGATGGAGGATAGTCCTGAGTTAGTCGAGTTGGTCAACCGTTGCAAGGATGAGTTGATCGCCGCTGCACTCGGTAGGCATCCGGGGCAGCAAACCAACATTCGATTCCTGGGTAGTCTCTTGAAGATGCTCGGATTAAAACATAAAGGGAAGAAAGTCAAATCAGATGATGGCGATTACCGAGTTTACCAACTTGACCGAGATACCCTGTCTGATCCAGACAGAGCAAATGCTCTCCAGTGCCTCGATCGTCGTTGGGAAAACTACCTTACCAAGGAAGTAGAAAGACTCGATTGGGAGCCAGTTCTTAATCCTCAAGAAGTAACAGCTATTGACAATTTAACTTGTCAACAAGAGGGGGAGTGTTCTCAAGAAGCAAAATCGACTCAAACGCAGATGCAGCAAGCACTTGAGGCGGTTCCACGAACCCCTACAGAGTATATATATATTAATAGGGGTTCGTGGAACCAATCAGATCAGGTAGAAAGCCAGGGGGTAAGTGAGGATTCACAGGGGGCGTGTAATCCGGTTGAAGAGCTGGCAGAGGCATTTGAGTACTGCAATGAGCCTGAGCTCTTTGCTGCTGCGATTGAGGGCTGTGAGCCGAGTCAAGTTGAGGATGCGATCGCGCTCCAAGATGGCCAACCACGAAGGCAGGAGTTGACCAGGTGGATGGATCAGCTTTTGGCAGTAGGCGAAAAAATTGACCGGAGCCAGGTAGCCAGCAGTGGGCTGGAACCGTCAGCGGTGCGATCGTGGCGTTGGTCGGACTTACCGCCAGTCAAGTGTGTTCTAAAGTGGGTTGACCGCGCTGAGCAGGTGCGCTTGCTATCGCTTGAAGCTGATGGTCGGTGTCAGGTGCGATCGCTTGTGTCAAGCTTGATCGTTAATACTCGCCTCGATCAGCTAATGCCAGTGTCAAGCTAATTCTGACTATTTTGGAATTCTTGTCACTGATCTAATCGCCTTGAGATTTCTTGTAATCCATAAAGCTTGTCCTCAACATCTGATGTGGCTCTTAGCGTATCTGCTGCGGCTCTGATTACATGGGGGAGGCTTAAAATCAAAAGCTTCTCGTGTTTTTCAACTTGTTTGTTCTCTAAGATAACTTCCAAAGATCCAACACTATAAACTGCTACAAATAAGATTAATAGCAACCATGCTTCTAAACCTTATGGTTATTGCCCTTATTGTGTAGTAATTTTTACTATTTATAGCGATTTGCTACAAACTTCTATAAACCGCTACAAATAAGATTGATAGAACCCATACTTGTAAACCTTATGGTTATTGTCCTTCTGGTATAGAAATTTTTATTCTTTATAGCGATTTACTATAAACTTCTATAAACTTCTATAAGCTGCTACAAATAAGATTAATAGAAACCATACTTGTAAACCTTATGGTTATTGCCCTTCTGGTATAGAAATTTTTTATTCTTTATAGCGATTTGCTACAAACCGCTACAATCCACTATAAACAAGATTAATAGCAACCATACTTCTAAACCATAGGGTTATTGCCCTTCTGGTATAGAAATTTTTATTCTTTATAGCGATTTGCTACAAACTACAATAAGCTACTACAAACAAGATTGATAGCAACCATAACTTCTAAACCATAGGGTTATTGCCCTTCTGGTATAGAAATTTTTATTCTTTATAGCGAGAATTCAGTTAACAGCTATGAAGCTTAAATACCTTAAGGCTATTTTCGAGGGCCGTTTCACCACAGGCATCGCTGGAAAAACCCATTTCCCGATGTACTCACTCTTCCCAAAAACACTTGTTGAGCAAGATCTGACAAGTTCATCGCGATCGCACTTGCCCTAAGAGAGCGGCGGTACAAGGCACATATGAGTTTTGGGGGAATGTGCGAGTGAAGGCTTCGGAAATATTAGCAGCACATCGAGACAGCACGTTGTTGCGGGTGGAAGGAGAAGAGATAGTGCTAGCAGTGCAGGACACAACAGAGCTGGATTTTAGCTCGATGCCTTCAAAAAAAGGGTTAGAAAGATACAAAAGTTAGTACTTGTGAGGTGTGTCATCAGCCGAAGTGATCGCCAGCCTAGCTCGGTGGTTAGGGATTTGGTAAAGTGCGTCCTATCCAGAACTGGCATAAAGTCAGGAAAGATAAAGCAAGTATAGGTAAACGTTTTCGTTAGTACGCAGCAATCTGCAATGTGGCACTGTTAGGGCTTTGGGAGTAGAGGCGCTATATTGTGTAGTCTTGTAAATTCTCTAAGTTTATCCGTTAGGATGGCGCAGGAAGAGCTAATGTTTTTCCTAATGCATCTCCCTTGACTGGAAAAACCTGTTGGGAGTTGACCACGTTTTCTTAGCTGAACGTAATGACACAATGGTTTACGGCGGACAAGACCTAACAGGGTTCCA